>JAPSKD010000373.1 GCA_031177865.1 Bacillus sp. (in: firmicutes)
CTGTAAAGCGCCTTTTCTAAAGCTTCATCATACTTACTATTAATCTTGGTTAGAATGATCGATTTTTTTAATCGTAGATCATTGGCTAATAAATTTTTTATTTTATCCAGCCTTTTATAGATTGGTAAGTAGTTAAATTCTTTTAAAAAAAGTCTATTAATTTTTTGTCCTCTCATGAGAAGCGATTTTTCAATAATAAAATCCTTTGTTGGTGCTAGATTATGTTCGATTTCATTTACATAATTGTCGATTAGTTCTTTAAAATCCAGGGATCCTTTATAACCCGAGACCCACTGTAACCATTTTGATTTTTCTTCCCCTTTCATAAGGGCCATTAATTTTGAGTTTGGAGTTAATAATTTAATTTTCTTCCCGAGACAATTTCTCATAAAATCTATGTAGGTGGTTTGTTTAATCTTGTTTACCCCTAAATCAGGGAGTACGGCGGAAATGTAATCTATAAATAATCGGTTTGGTGCAAGAATCATTAATTTTTCTGGAGGAAATCGATATCCCGAAGAATAAAGAAAGTAAGAAATTCTATGGAGTGCAATCGTTGTTTTACCGCTACCAGCAGCCCCTTGAACGATGATCGGATGTTTAAGAGAGGCTCGAATGACGTCATTTTGTTCATTTTGGATGGTCGCAACAATTTCGTTTAAGCGATTATCAGCTTTACCAGATAAGGATTTCTGCAATAGTTCATCATGTGTGGTTAAATCGATATCTCTTATTTCTTTTAAAAATCCGTCCTCAATTTCATATTGTCTTTTAAGAGAAAGATAGCCACTCTGCGTTTCCCCATAGGCGTCATAGGTAACCTCCCCTAGCCGGCCATCATAGTAAACGTTTGCAATCGGTGAACGCCAATCAACAATAATGGGGATCTGGTTCACACGGTCAAAGAGCGAGGCTTTCCCAATATACAGGATTTCTTCATCGGTATCACCGCTGCTTTTAAAATTAATTCTTGAAAAGTACGGTTTACCAATGACGCTCGCCAATCTTTCCAATTCACTCTCGGCCAATTCTAAATACTGAGCATTCGTTAGTAAGGTCATGTAACTTAAACTGCTATCTGAAGTATCCAGTTCAGCAAAGGCTTCCTTCAGATTTTCTACGAACTGTTCTTTATTACCCTTTGACATTTCCAAAACATTTTTTATGTATTCCTTGGTAAACTCTAAGCGCTCAACTTCTAATTGATAATCTTTGTGATCACGAACTGATTTTTGTTTTTTTGAACTCATTCTCTTAAACCGCCACCTCTCCATATAACCGTTTACGTACAGCCGAACAGGCACAAAAATAAACATCTACAATTCTTTATGCAGATGTTTTCATTCACAATGGAGCTATATTCTACCATTAATAAATTGTAAATTCAATTTATTTGTTAAATTTCTTTCACCCTTTGTAATATAGAAGGACGATCAGGAAAATAATCAATCCTATTACAAGTATAGGACCAAGTCCTGTGCTGTACACAATATAAATTTTAATATGAAGAACCGCATGAACGATCAGAACGATGAGTAAGCAGAATAGCAAAAAAATAGTTAATTGAACATTTCTATTTCGATTCCGATTCAAAGACTTTGCTCTCCCTTCTAGAATCTTACAGGGATGGACAGACTTACTTTTCATATAATTATTTTTCATTTGCTTGAATTATTCCTTCGTATATAACTGAATAAAATGAAGGATGAAACTTTTGTTGATATTTTACCGTATATACATAGAAACCTATGTTTGATGAAGATGGAGTGGAATATATTGAATCAGGTAGAATCTATAGATTATTTAAAAGATGAATTAAAACGAATTGAAGCTTGGGAAAACGAACAGAAGGATTTATGGTTTTGGGAAAAAATTGGCCGCTTGCCATTCATGCTTCTTGATAAGCTAACCCCGAAATTTATTCAGGATAAAATCGGCTTGGCCATCGATGAATTAGGAAACTACATACAGACAGGCGGGCAATATTTAATTAAAGAAGAAAATATTCTGAAGAAATTTGCACCTGATTCGTCATCTGATGAACTTACCGTTGAGTTACTTCAACAGGTTCCCATTAGTAAAATGGATGAAATAGCGGATGAGTTAAGAAATTCTAGAACTAAAATCGCAACTGTGCAGGGCGCGACTACGGGGATTGGCGGGATTTTTACACTGGCGATTGATATACCCGTTTTATTAGGTTTATCGCTGAAAGTCCTGCAAGAAATCTCCATTTGTTATGGGTATGACCCTAAAGAAAAATCAGAAAGAATTTTTATTGTGAAATGTCTACAATTCACTTCCTCCGATATTGTCGGGAAAAAGGCTATTTTAGAGGAGCTTTCTTCCTTTAATCAAGGCAAGCAAAACCAACAAATGATCTCTCAATTGCAGGGATGGCATGAAGTGGTTACCACTTACCGAGATTCCTTTGGATGGAAAAAGCTATTTCAACTGATCCCGATTGCTGGAATGATTTTTGGTGCGTTTATTAATCGATCTTCCATTAACGATGTTGCCGAAGCAGGAAAAATGTTATTCCGAAAACGGAGAATCTTAGAGAGGCTTAATCAAATCGATCAAGGTTAAATCAATCTCATAGTGTTGCCTTTAAAAAGAGTGCCAGTCACCATCCAATATGTTGGACAGTTCCTGGCACCTTAACTTTTAAGCTATCTAGTAACTTCTTCTATTATGGAACTTCCCTCAGTAGCTTCAGTATCAAGCCACTGCCATCTTTCATGAAGTCGAATTCTTCCATCAGGCAAGATTTTTGGAGTAGAAACACATTTTCCTCCTCTAATTTCATCCTTCGAATTCACATGATTGTATCTGAACTCTACGCAACCATCTTCCATGACAATTCCAATTAATGTCCCCTGTATAATTTCTCCCCCACTGTAGGTTGCAGAGATGATTTTTCCTTCCTGTTTATATTCAAAGACTGTTTGTGAAGAAACCTCTCCATTTTCAGTATTTTCAATCGAAACAAACTTACGCCCATTATAATTTATCATTACTTACTTCTCCTTTATCTTCTATTATTCTATTAATCATACCATTTATTTCCTAGACATACCTCTAAGTACGAAAAAATTGAGCTGCAGGATCAGCTCAATTTTCACATTGTTATCAGTATCATGACTCCAATAAAAACAGCTAAAACACTACTTAGAATAAAAACCTCAAATTGAAGCTGTTACTCTAGCCTTTGCTTTTGCTCTCTGAATAAATTTGAGAAAGTGATTTTGTCGTCAACACTAAAAAAGATCCGTGTAATATTCTTTGGTTTTCCAAACATCGCTTTATCTACAATAGGCTGGTCTAACACTATTTCAAAGGTTGGGTCATCAAAGCTGAATAATGATAGATCAAGAACTTCTTTATTCTTCCTATCCTCCTGATAAAGGCTTCCGCTCTTAATCTCTTTAATATTTTTTGTTGATATGGTCACTTTGGGCCGGACGCCAATTTTTAATGAAACCTTCTTCTAAACAACTATTTTATTGAATAGCTCATCGGGGTAAATCTTAATCCATATTTTATACTAAACTCCTGCATTATTTTTGACTAGACTGACAATAACCAAGGTCAGACTTGAATTGTCTGAAAATGGTTGATTTATGTTAAGCTAATAGGTGAAAAGGGGGAATTGAATGCAAAAACGTTACCTTTTTGCTTTATATAGCTTCATTCTTATTTTTCTCATAAGTGGATGTGGCCAAGAACCGCTCGAATCCAAAGATATTGCGCAACGGAAAGAAAACATCGTAGAAAAGTCAGTGCCGATGGAAAAAGATGTACCACAAAGTACTGAAGAAAATAAAGTGGTACCCTCCGATTCATCAGGACTTAAGGCTCACTTCATGGATGTCGGTCAAGGTGATTCAACTTTGTTTCAGTTTTCTGATGGTGGTGAGGACTTTACAATACTCATTGACGCAGGCAACTGGACTGGTGATGAGGTCATCCATTATCTCAGATCACAGAAGGTTTCACAAATTGATATTGCAATTGGAACACATCCAGACGCCGATCATATAGGGCAGTTGGATCAGGTCATTAACACCTTCAATGTGGGTGAGGTCTGGTTATCAGGGAACACAAATCCCTCTCAAACCTTCCAAAGACTTTTAAAAGCGATCGATGCGAAAAAAGTTGACTATTATGAACCAAGAATGGGAGAACAATTTGAAGTAGGGCCGCTCCAAATTGATGTCTTATATCCTAAAACGATTAGTGAACAGGATAATGAAGAGTCGATTTCGTTAAAACTAACCTATGGTGACGTAAGATTTATTTTAACAGGAGACGCGACCACGGATGACGAGTTAAAAATGCTTCAAAGTGGTATCGATGTTAAAGCAGATATTCTGAAACTTGGTCATCATGGCTCTTCCACATCAACGCACCCTACTTTTTTGCGGGAAGTACAGCCAGACGTGGCAATTTACAGTGCCGGATTGAACAATACATATGGTCATCCCCATCAAGAAGTGGTTAATCTTGTTCAAAATTCTACTATCCAGCTTTATGGGACCGATGTTCACGGGACCGTAATAGTAGAAACAGACGGAAAAGATTATAAAATACTGACCAAAAAAGATGGGACGATTACACCCTC
>JAPSKD010000374.1 GCA_031177865.1 Bacillus sp. (in: firmicutes)
CAAATAGATTTTTTTCATCTGATCGCATCCTTCTTTTTTACTATTAATGGAGAATAGTAGTTATATTATGTTATGGGAACAACTAGTTGGACATGCCAGATTTTTTGTATGAACATGGTTGCTTTGTAAGAACGTCTTGAGGGTAGAAGGGGCATAAGGTATACTTTACATGTAATGTTTCTTATTCTTTAGGTAAGAGGGCTAAATGAAATGAAGTCAATTTATGATATACAACAATTATTAAAGCAATATGGAACGATTATTTATATTGGTGATCGAATAGCTGACCTTGAATTAATGGAGGCAGAATTAAAAGACTTGTATCAAGCTCAGCTAATAGAATCCAGAGAATACTCGACCGCATTGTTAATTTTAAGACATGAAATAAGATTCTTAAGAGAAAAAGAAGAAAAAGATAGGTGATTACAATGTCAAAAAAATGGATAGTTGGAGTTGACCTTGGAGGGACAACAACCAAATTGGCTTTTATTAATCTGGACGGGGACATCCTTCATAAGTGGGAAATTCCAACGGATAACTCAAACGAAGGTCAAAATATTACTACGAATATTGCTAATGCTATTGATCAAAAACTAGAAGAACTAAAAGAACAGAAAACTAACCTAATTGGAATTGGGATGGGGGCACCTGGACCAATAGATTATGAGACAGGTGTTGTCTTAAATGTTGTTAATTTGGGTTGGCAGGATAACTTTCCTTTACAAGAGAGTTTGCATTCTCTAACGGGCTTACCAGTTGCTATCGAAAACGACGCTAACTGTGCTGCATTAGGTGAAATGTGGAATGGCGCCGGTAAGGGTGCAAGTGATCTAGTATGTGTGACACTTGGAACTGGTGTAGGCGGTGGAGTCATTGCTAATGGTAATATCGTTCGAGGTATTAACGGTGCCGCAGGGGAAATTGGTCATATCACGTCAATACCTTTTGGCGGTGCACCTTGTAACTGTGGAAAGTCTGGCTGTCTTGAAACCATAGCTTCTGCAACGGGCATTGTTCGGCTAGCGGAGAACGAGCTATCGATGCCCGAATCAAAGGGAGAGCTTACTTTGATTTTTGCTAAGAATGGAAAAGTTACAGCAAAGGATGTTTTTGATAGTGCCCGTAATGGTGATGAACTGGCTAATAAGGTTCTCAATGAAGTCACTTTTCATTTAGGATTTGCTCTAGCAAATATTGCCAATACATTGAATCCAGAAATGATTGTTCTCGGCGGCGGAGTCGCTCGTGCTGGTGATATTTTATTAGACTCGCTAAAAGCAAATTTCTCTAAGTTTACTTTTTCAGCGGCTCGAGATTCTACAAATCTTTCGCTTGCCACACTAGGAAATGACGCTGGAGCAATTGGTGCAGCATGGCTGATAAAAAATAAACTAAACCTATAAGAAATATCCAAAAACCTGTACACAAACGCAGGTTTTTGTTTTGCTCATTTTCTACCACCTTTTGTCATATTATTTTTATGATGGAAGGAGGAAGTAATATGGAGGTTAGAGTCCGAGAAGGTGACTCCTGCGCGTATTATGGTCGATTGTTTAAGGTTCCAATTGAACTCATTATCGATTCAAACGAGAACGTAAACCCATCTAATCTGAAAACTGGTACAAAAATAATGATACCAGGCTATGTTTCCGTTCCATACACGATAAAAGAAGAGGATACATTATGGAAGATTGGAAAGGCAAAAAATTTATCCATTGATGCGATGATGATATTAAACCAAATGCAAAATCCCAATCAATTAGCACCCGGTGACACTCTATATTTGCCTGAACGTATTACACAACAACATGTTATTTCGAAACTCCCTTATGGTTCTGGGATTTTAACGAAGCAAATCAAAACTTTAAAAAAGTTTTATCCGTTTATAAGTGTAGATACAATCGGCACGAGTGTTCTAGGTAACCACATCCAAGAAATTAGGATTGGAAAGGGATTGAAAAAAGTTCATATGAACGCTTCTTTTCATGCGAATGAATGGATTTCAACCATGGTTTTAATGAGCCTTGTTAATCAATACCTTATTTCTTTAACGAATCGAAGCCCGCTAAGAGGTATAGATACTATTAATTTATATAATGAAACTGAATTATCCATTGTTCCAATGGTAAATCCGGACGGGGTAGACCTCGTATTAAATGGGCCGCCAACAAGCAGCCGTCAAGAGGTTACGGAGATAAATGAAGGAAGCGATGAATTTGTTCATTGGAAGGCAAATATTAGAGGGGTAGACTTAAATAATCAGTTTCCGGCAAATTGGGAGATTGAGCAGGAAAGGAAGGAACCAAAGTCCCCTGCACCTAGAGATTATCCTGGTAAGACTTCTTTATCAGAACCAGAAGCAATAGCTATGGCTGATTTGATAAAGAACAATCGATATGATCGAATTCTAGCTTTCCATACTCAAGGAGAGGAGTTTTATTGGGGATATGAAGGATTCGAACCACCCGAATCTGAAATCTTAGCAACAGAATTCGAACGAGTGAGTGGTTACAAAGCGATTCGAAATGTCGATAGTCATGCCGGATTCAAGGATTGGTATATTCAAGAATATAAACGCCCTGGTTTCACCATTGAATTGGGAAGGGGTATAAACCCATTGCCTTTATCACAATTTCACGACATTCTCAAAAAAGTTGAAGGGATATTTCTAGCCTCACTTTATTTGTAAATAGTTCATCTACACGACTTGTAAAATGATTTCAATGGAATTAAAATAAATTGTTGTGTTGGTTTTTGTTAATAAGAAAAAGTCGTAAAAATGCGACTTTTTTCTTATTTCTAGAATGTTCTGTAATTATTGAAACATTTCTGTAAAATAAACGTACTAATTAATGTGAAGAAAAATGGAGGGAGGGGGAAAATGAGCCTTAGCAAATGTACTATATTTATAAAATTTATTCTTCAATTCTTATTTTTGCTCGTTTTTGCCTCTGTTTTTAGTGCTTGTACGCATCAACAAGATGCCAAGCCCAGCCCTTCTGAAGATAATGACAAGCAAAATGTCCCGCCATCTCAACCAGAAGATACATGGAAACTACCAATCGAAATACCCGAAGGAGAATTTTACAAGGTAGCCGCATGGTATTCCGACCATCATTTACTTTACATTACAAATCTTGAACAATCATCGTCAGTTTATCTTTATAATCTTCTAACAGGTAGTAGTGAATTACTTTATAAGAGTGAAGTGCCTATTGTCACTATTCAGGCAAGCCCATCAAAAAAGAATATACTTATTCAATCATCTCCTTCTACCTATGAAGGACAAGTTATTATACTATCTCCTGAGGGCTCAGAAATCTTTAAACAATCTATCCCCTCATATGAATTAGCTTTTGAATGGAACCCATTTAATGAGTCTGAGATTCTAATCTCATCTTTTAATGAAGATTGGACATTTCAATTGCTGCTTTTAGACATTGAACAAAGGAAAACAACTGAACTTACACTTCCTCAGCCATTTATTAAATGGATAGGAAATGAGGAAGTTGCCTATCTCAAATGGAATGAAGACAGCCCATCACTCCTTGCACCCCTCATGATGAAAAATTTAAGTAATGAGGCGGAGGAAGAACTATTTACAGATGTACTTCAATTCGCAACTTACAATGACATCTTAATGACTGTTACCGTCAAGGATGATGAACAGTTACAGGCTTCTTATACTTTTTATAATAAGGACAAAAAGCTAGTAAATTCTTTTTCAATTCCTCATCTATCAATGTTTTCTGGATGGTTGGTTCCTTACAATGATTTAAATGTAAGAAAAGGAAACTTTATTACCCTTAAGCCAGTCAAAAGTGCAGAGGCTGATGCGTACAGGGAAGGTTTTGAGCTTGTAAGCTATGATATTGATAAAGGCAAAAGTACCGTCATTTTGCATGACCTAAAAAATGAACCAATTCTGTTATCCCCTTCGGGTGAATCTGCACTGTATGGTAATCGTTTTGAAAATGTCATTGATTTAAAAACAAAAGAATTAAGGGAGCTTGTAGCAAAATAAAAAGACTGCCGGTTGGCAGTCTTTCAATTTTTTAGTTTAGTGTGTACCAGTAGGAAAACCACTTTCAATAACGGTCATGATTGCAAACCAGCCAAAAACAGCCGCTGTGCCTACTGCAAAAAATACTCCTAAGAAATTTTTATTTTTTAGGGAAGTGAATGCACCATAAGCAGCAAGTAATGTTACTAAAGCAAAAATAATAACTAATCCCATTAATAAAGCCCCCTTTATTAGATAATACTTGGGCTTAGCCCAACAGATTTCTAAGAGTTATGTAAGAATATTATATACATTCGATTCTTATTTTATATTCTTTTTAATCATTTGTCGAGGTCTAAAAAGTTAGCATTGCAGCTTACATAGTGTAAAATAATAGTAACGTAAAAATAGTTGGAGGTATGTAAGAAATGAAATGGTCTCAAATCCCGTTAGGAGTATTACAAACAAATTGTTACGTCGTTGAAAGTCCTGACAAAACCTGTTTGATTTTTGATCCAGGGAGTGAAGGGAAAAAGCTAATAAAGTGGTTATCAAAAAGAGAACTCAATCCGATTGCTATTTTTTTAACACATGCACATTTCGA
>JAPSKD010000375.1 GCA_031177865.1 Bacillus sp. (in: firmicutes)
ATTACGTATACCACACATACCATTGCACCTGGTGAGAACATTTGGGACTTAAGCGTACGGTATGGAGTTCCTCAGACAGAATTATTAAAAGCCAATAATCTAACAACCAGCAGTATGCTTTCAGTGGGTCAAGTATTGAGAATACCTGTTCATAACATTGGAGTAAAAGAAGTTGTCAGTGAGAGACATGGTGAGTACATGGATTGGTGGACGGAGGCACAATATATTTTTACCATTGGAAAAACAGCAAAAGTGACTGACTTTGAAACGGGGAAAAGTGTTTATATAAAACGTCCCATTGGTGCCAATCATGCTGACAGTGAGACAGTTACGACGAATGATTCCAACATTGCCAAAAGCATTTGGGGAGGGTTTTCCTGGACACCACGAGCGGTAATCCTCGAAGTAGACGGGAGAAAACTAGCAGCCAGTATGAGTTTTATACCTCATGAACGCGACTATATTGCAAACAATGGCATTACAGGACATTTTGACGTTTATTTTGGAAAAAGCACTCGACATGTCGATGGAAAAGCAGAGCGAAACATAAAGCGCAGGTTGAAAAAGCCGCTGGAATTCGTTAAACGCATAGTTTTTTGATTATTTTCAAAAATAATTAGGGATTGTGTTCAATGTGTGCTATACTGTGTCTACCATTTGCTTTACGTTTTACGTTTTTCGAATACTTGCCCTGCTCAATTACTGAGCAGGGTTTTTTGTTTTAAAGTATGTATTTTTGTTTCGTTTTTAAAGAAAGCTTGGGCATAATTAATTTTTAATCGTTACCTCTAACGCTACTTTTCCTTGTTCACGGGCACGATTAGCTTCTATTCGTTACCGCTAACCCTGCTTTTCCTTGCTTACAGGCACGATTAGCTTCTAGTCGTTACCGCCAACCCACCTTTTCCTCGTCCAAAGGCACGATTCTTCTATTCGTTACCGCCAACCCACCTTTTCCTCGTCCAAAGGCACGATTAGCTTCTATTCGCTACCGCTAACCAACCTTTTCCTCGTTCACGGGCACAATACACCCCAAACACAACGAAAAAAGACTCTCTAAAAAGAGAGTCTTTTATATATGTCGGTTCTTATTATGCTTTACGAACGTTAGTAGCTTGGGGTCCACGTTGACCTTGTTCTACTTCAAAAGTAACTGCTTGACCTTCGTCTAAAGTTTTGAAACCTTCGCTTTGGATAGCTGAGAAGTGTACGAATACATCGTCTCCTGCTTCTCTTTCGATGAATCCGAAACCTTTTTCTGCATTAAACCATTTTACTTTACCTTGTTCCATTTGTTGTTTCCTCCTCGTGTGCTGTGCACACATTGTGTTACTATCCTTGCTCAGTTCTTTAGACGTAAAGTTTGAAAACTTTTTAATCCAACTGACAAACAAAAATAATTCTTCCTTACTATAACAGAGATATCCAATTAAAGCAAATCAATCTCCAAAGTTTTTTCTAGTCCGTTTCAAAATTTTTTTAACCTGGTCCCCTGCTGGGAAAAATCGGTGTACCAAGAGAAGGATTTTTCTAATACATGCGGGGTTTAATCTCCTCTATTTACCTCCTTGGATAACTGTAATACTCCTCAATTGGATTCTCCCCCATCCCTTATTTCTAGCTTTTCTAAATAAAAGGTTACAAGCTCCTGATACTCCAGTACCTCAAGCCTGCCCTTCTCAGTAATGGCATAGGTACCTCTTTTAATCCGTTCAAACCATCCATAGAAGTTATTTGTTAAGATTGAAGGTATTTTATCACCGGCACCCATATCCTTTAATGCTTTTGGTGATAATGGTCCCATTTTATCTAGGATACATGCAATTTGAATGCAATTTTCTTTGTAGGCGGTCATGATTTTCGTCCGACTACTTCCTCCCACATTGAAATCGGCACTGCGTCCGCTAATTTCCTTCAAAATGGCTTCTCGCTTCATCTTGTTCCGACCGGTTGCTATTTTACGATTGAAAGGAGTTGGATGGATAAGGATATCTGCTTTTGAACCGTTGCCTGGAAAGGAAACGACAATTAAGCCAAGCTCTAACCTTTTAACTAGATGGCATTTATCTGCCCATTGCTTAGAATTTAACCTACCTTTTGGTCTAGGAATGGCAATGTAAACTTGATTCGTTAACTTTTGCCGTTTGGCTGCCTGTACAAGAAGATCTACACTTAAGGTGAGTTTTAATTCAACTATAACCAGCTCATCCTCTTTCACTGCGACGATATCACAGTCCTTCACTTCACCATAAACCTCATAGCCTTCTCGTGAAAAATACCTCTGAATCGGTTTATATAAATCTACCTCTTGCAGCTTTCTCTTTTCTTTCATATGTATCTCCTACAAAACATTTTTCTCCTAGTTATCTTACCATGAAAATGGTATGAATTTTATCCATTGGCAAGACAAGTTCTAACTAACAATTTTTTACAAAGACAGTGAATTTGAAATAGCCTATTCTGTCAGAATTATGTTACTATTATTTTTGTCAAAATAAATAGAGAATTTGAAAGAGTATAGTATCATGGGGGTCTAAAATGAAGAAAAAATTCGCAACTAAGCTTTATTGGATTGTACCTGGGGCCATTCTGGTTTTAGGAATACTTCTATTATTCTATGAAAACTTTTCCGATGTGACTGAACCGCCTGCAAATGACTGGAGCAGGGCTCTGACTTTAGGAGAAACAGATTTGAATCAACTGCCACCTGTCAAGGTCACGGAAAATGGAGATTTTGTTTTCACACGATTTGAAGGTGGAAAATTAGCCACTACTACTTTGGACAAGAATTTCAGTGTAAAGGATGAGCAAACATACAACATACCGGTAAATAAATGGACGCAAGTATATCAGCAGGGTAATACGATTATCTATTTTGATTTTAAAAATATTTATGATCAAGATAAGAATATGATCGTCTCCGATGTTGAAAAGTTCTATCCTTTGGAAACGACCATTCTTTATGTAAAAGATCATGTACTTTATCGTCTATCACCAGACACGAAGAAATCTGAAAAAGTGATGGATATTCATTTGGATAAGTTGGATATCATTCCTCAAGAGAACGAAGATGGAGTAAATATACTAACCTATACATCTGATCCAACTGGAGTGGATATTACACTGCAACAACATGGAAATGGAAAAATGAATACCGTGTATCAATCGAGAATAAAGGTTGATCCAGGAAAAGTTGTCAATGATATCTCATTTGCATTGGATGGGCAAAGATTAGCATTGTTACTTCAGGAAGAGCTTCAATCCACTCAAGGCGGGAATCCAGAGTTTTTCAACTATTTTATGCTAACAAGTTTATCTAGTCCAAACACACAAACGCTAAACGAGTTAACCTTTGAAGATCCAGCGGGAAATAACAGCTTGAAGGAAGTTTCTGATGTCGTTCTTACGTTTCGCAATGACAAACCAACGATTCTTTTTCATGCAAACGGGCGAACACAAACCCAATTCAATGACAGTACAACCTTTAATATCTATTCTGCAGAAATTAGTGAAAGTGGGGCCACTAAAACGGAGCGACGCAGCAATACAGCTGAAATTTCAACGAACCCACAATGGATCAATGAAGAAACGATTACATGGGTGGATTTAGACGGTGATGTCCATAAAATTAAACTATCATCTGCTGATATAAAAACCGTCGATCCATTAATTAAGTTTACTCAAGACGATTGGCTGCAGGCACTAGGTAAAACGTTTGGGATGATAACCTCATCCTTTTTCGGAATTGCCTTTGCTGTAATATGGTTTATTTGGCCGCTTCTCTTCGTTGTGTTTATGTATATCTTTAGAAATAGAATCGCAGATCGTGATCCAGTTTGGTATTTTTATACAGGAATTGGACTTTACGCTATAGCGGCGCTCATTTGGAAAGATCGATTTTTTGTCGATAACATTTATGCAAATGCACCAGGTTACTTAACCTTTACCGGCAGTTCGTATGTTTATATGATTGTATTTTCCCTCATCGCTTTTTGGTTAACGATTCATACTAAAAAGGTAAATGAATGGGCCGGAACGGTAAGAATTAGCTATTTTGTCGGACTTCACATCTTACTATTAACGATTTTCTTTGGACCCTATATTATCTAATTAAAATCCCCATTTCTGTGATGAACTGAAATGGGGATTTTTCTATTTGCTTATCACTTTTTTATAGGGAATCTACACCATTCACACCCAATTGAGTTTTAATGGTTTTCATTTTTTCATCTAGCAGTTGAAAAACCTTTTTTAAATCCTCCTTAGGCAGCTGAGCATACAAATCACCTATACTAACTTCGTAGTAACTAGTTGTCTTGGTAACTTCGCGTACATAACTGGTTAAGCCGATGCCTGTTTCTTCGTAAATTGCTGCTAAAATCACTTCCATGTCCTCTTTTGGTGCTTCAAAATGGACATGAAACATATTAGAGACTGGTTCCAATGGCTTAGTTGAAACACCATGACATACATTAAAGCATTGGCCAAATTCCTTTGCTTCTTGATAGTGCTGATTCATATTTCCCACTCGTTCATCAAAATAATAATCAGCACTTAAGATGTACGGATAAAGACTGATTAAATCGCCGCCATGACG
>JAPSKD010000376.1 GCA_031177865.1 Bacillus sp. (in: firmicutes)
ATAAGCATGCCAATTTGTGCCATATTCATTGAGTGAAATCCGTTTTGCTAATCCCAGATTATGCTCAATGTCAGTCTTTGCATTCCCAAGCTCGATATTGTGAATGGAAAATGTCTGTTGAGTAGGAAATGTTAACTCAACCTTTTTCAGCGGTGCTTCATTCGATTTTTCTTGTGTTAACGGCATTTCATCTAATTGAAAGCCAAGCTGTTTCAACATCTGCTGGATATCATCATATAAAACACTAATGGTCTCCGGTACTTCTAGATACTCTTTTAACGACGATACAAAATTAGCATGGATGTCGGAATTATCGAGCTGTTTTGCAATAAAAGGCCAGGAAATATATAGTAAAAATAATAACGCAATTAATCGTAGTAAACGAAACATCATCTTTCCTCCAATTCTATTAGGAGTATAGCCAATTTCGATTAACTGTAAAATATATTAGTGCTGAAATCAAGATAAATTTTCGTTATTCTCATTATATCTGCGATAATGAGAAAATATCTGCGTTTACTGAAATATATCTGCGTCCCCGCAAAAATGAAAATGTCAGGCACAATCTCAAGTGCCTGACATTTGCTTTATATCTCGAGGATAATCGGGAGAATCATCGGTTTTCTCTTTGTATGCTTGAACAAATACTGCCCGACTGATTTTTTAATATTTTGCTTCATCACGTTCCACTGGCGGATATTATCTGCTTCTAATTCAAGAATCACTTTCTTAACAAGGCGGTTAATTTCTCTTATCAAATCCTCAGATTCCTTTACATAGACAAATCCACGGGTAATCGTGTCAGGACCTTGGATAATTTTTCTATCGGATTTGCTGATGGTTAACACAATAACAAGCATCCCATCTTCAGAAAGCTGTCTGCGGTCTCGTAAAACAACTTCCCCGACATCGCCTACACTAATTCCATCAACATACGTATCTCCAGCTGGGATATTCCGTGTCTGACGAGCCACTGAATTTTCAATATCAACGACGTCACCATTTTTAATAATGAATGTATTTCCTTTTTCCACACCAACCGATTCAGCTAACTGCCTATGATGATGGAGCATTCTATATTCACCATGAATCGGGATAAAATAGGTTGGCTTCATTAGCGTCAGCATGAGTTTCAGGTCTTCTTGGTAGCCATGACCGGAAACGTGCATACCGGTTGAACTGCCAGAGCCATAAATGACCTTAGCCCCAAGTTGAAATAAGTTGTCAATAATCTTAGAAACACCTTTTTCATTTCCTGGTATAGGCGACGCTGCTAAAACAACGGTGTCCCCAGGATAAATGGTAGCATCACGATAATTTCCTGTTGATAACCGCGCAAGAGCTGCATTCGGTTCTCCCTGACTGCCGGTACAAAGAATCGCAACCTTATCAGGCGGGAACTGTTCGATTTCATTGGCGCTGATGAGCATCCCTTCCGGCATATCTAAGTATCCACGTTCAAGTGCCACATCCACAACGTTAACCATACTTCGTCCAAGGAGAGCAAGCTTACGATTTGTCTTTAGTGCTGCCTCAACCACCTGCTGCACACGGTTTACGTTTGAGGCGAAAGTGGAAAGAATAATTTTTCCATCTGCCTTCATAAAGGCCTCTAATAAATGGTCACCAACCATTTGCTCAGAAGGAGATAAACCCTTGCGTTCGGCATTGGTACTTTCCGAAATTAGGGCAATAACTCCTTTTTCGCCAATCGCAGCCATCTTATGAATATCACTATATTGGTCATTTGAAGGTGTTAAATCAAATTTGAAGTCACCGGTATGAACGACATTTCCTTCTGGTGTGTGAAAGACAATACCTAAGCAGTCAGGAATACTATGACTCACCTTGAAGAAGGAAACGCCAATCTTTCCGAATTCAAGTGTTGATTCAGAGTGAATGGTCACAAGCTCTGTATCCCGAAGAAGGCGATGCTCTTCTAACTTTAATTCAATTAGCCCCAATGTAAAACGAGTAGCATAGATTGGTACATGATTAAATCTTTTTAAAAAGAAAGGAATACCGCCGATATGATCTTCATGTCCATGGGTCACAAGCATCGCACGGATTTTATCTTGATTTTCCTCTAAATACTGCATATCCGGGATAATCAGGTCAATTCCCATTAAACTCTCGTCAGGAAACTTCCCGCCGCAATCGATAAGAATGATATCGTCCTCATATTGAATTACATACATGTTTTTACCGATTTCATTAATGCCTCCTAAGGCAAAAATGGATAATGATTTTTCAGTCATTTTTCTAAACCTCCCGATTTACACTTACATAGGGTTTAGTATTCCCGAAGAAGGGATGAGTATGATGAATGAGGGACAGTTCCTTAAAAAATGAAATTTTTTATTTTTAAAAAAATGTATTGATTTTTTAAAAAATAACAACTAATATATGTCTTAATAAACCCATAGATTTAATCGGAATTAAAATAAATAGCATCCGATAGACCAAGAAAAGGGCGCTATAGACAAGTGCCCTTTCAGTAAACCCTGCATATATTTATAACTAACTAAAATCCATTTTTTCAGTACTCAAGTGGATTATTTTTGGGAGTGAATGTTGACTGAAATACTCAACATTAATTGAGGAGGGATGAAATGAAGGTATCGAGCAAAGGTGAATATGCACTACGAGCATTACTTCAGCTGGGAAACCATCAAGGAAATGTGCTAGGCATTCAAGAAATTTCTGAAAAAACCCTAGTCAGCATTCATTATTTGGAACAAATCTTACTTCAATTAAAAAAACTCGGTTATGTTACGAGCAAACGAGGTGCCAAGGGTGGTTATCTGCTGCAAAAGGAACCTCGAGAAATAAATATTGGAGAAGTCATTCGGGATTTGGAAGGTCCTCTGTCACCAATGAGCTGCGCATCCATTACAAAATATGAGCCTTGTCCATTAGAGGGGGGATGTCAATTAAAGCCGTTGTGGTCGATGGTACGTGATACCATTGCGTTTGTTTTAGAACGAACCACACTGGAGGATTTACTTTTAAACCGAATTACGAAGCTAGAAGGAGAGGATATCATTGTCGTCAAAAGCTCGTCTGGATCAACAAGTGATGGAAAAAATAGCTAGTTTATTAGAAGGCTTGGAATTTGGAACCGTTCAAATTACCGTTCACGATTCACAAATCACCCAAATTGACCGCTTAGAAAAGCACCGTTTGCCGCTAAAAAGCAAACAGACTAATGTCTTAACAAATCAATCTAAAAGCAGGTAATTAACATTATGAATAGCTGCCGATCGGACACACCGAAGGCCCTTTAGTATCTTGTACATTTGCTATGTACACGTATGAAACTAATGGGGCTTTTTTTATTGCGAAAAAAGCCTACTAAATAATAGAGGGGTTAATAACATGATGAAAAAGATTTGGATTACACTATTTTCGCTAACTTTACTTTTAGTGTCCGCGTGCTCCAATCAAAGCACAACAAATGAGAAAGATAGTGAAGCTGTTGCTGAAAAAAAAGAAGTTGAACTATTAAACGTTTCATATGACCCAACAAGAGAATTTTATGAAGAATTTAACAAAAGCTTTGCTGCCTATTGGGAAAAAGAAAAAGGGCAAAAAGTAACCATCAATCAATCTCATGGTGGTTCCGGTAAGCAGTCACGATCTGTTATTGACGGTTTAGAGGCTGATATTGTTACCCTGGCACTTGCTTATGATATCGATGTCATCGCAGAAGCAGGTAAGCTTCCAGTGAATTGGCAGGAACGACTAGATAACAACAGTTCTCCTTACACTTCTACGATTGTGTTTCTTGTTAGAAAAGGCAACCCAAAAGGCATTAAAGACTGGGATGATCTCGTGAAAAATGACGTATCCGTGATCACACCAAATCCTAAAACGTCTGGCGGAGCTAGATGGAATTACCTAGCGGCCTGGGGATATGCTCTAGAGCAAAATAACGGAGACGAATCAAAAGCAAAAGAATTTGTCACCAAACTCTTTAAAAATGTTCCTGTTTTAGATTCTGGAGCACGCGGTTCTACCACCACGTTTGTGGAAAGAGGAATTGGTGATGTATTGATAGCATGGGAAAATGAAGCCTTCTTAGCCTTAAATGAGTTAGGTAAGGATGAATTTGAAATTGTCGTTCCATCCGTAAGTATTTTAGCAGAGCCACCAGTCACAGTTGTTGACGAAACAGCTAAAAAACATGGGACAGAAGAGGTCGCGAAAGCCTATTTAGATTATCTGTATACAGAGGAAGGTCAAGAAATTGCAGCTAAAAATTATTATCGCCCGCGTTCAGAAGAAGTAGCTAAAAAGTACGAAGACCAATTCCCTGAAATAAACTTGTTTACGATTGACGAAGTTTTTGGCGGCTGGAAAAATGCCCAAAAAATCCATTTTGATGATGGCGGGGTCTTTGACGAGATCTACAAACCGTAAGAATAAAGGAGAGTTTTAAGTGGCTAATAAGAGAATGCGACATCGGGTTTTACCGGGATTTGGTCTTTCCATGGGATACACACTCATTTATCTAAGCTTAGTCGTGTTGATTCCAATTGCATTCCTATTCTTAAAAGCATCGACGATCAGCCTTGCAGAATTTTGGGAGACCG
>JAPSKD010000377.1 GCA_031177865.1 Bacillus sp. (in: firmicutes)
GATATCTCTTTACTTGCCTTTCATTTTTTACAGCAGCTGAATGAAAAGTATGATCGAAATTATCATTTAACACCAGATGCGATTAATGTGCTTGAATTTTATTCGTGGCCAGGAAATGTCCGTGAATTACAAAATATTATTGAAAGATTAGTGGTTACCGCTGATCATCCAACCATTAATGCTGAGTTTGTCAGTCAGTTTTTATCGTTGGGATTTGACAATAAAAAGATAAAACCTATGATTACTAGAGTTATTCCATTACAAGAGGCGATTGAACATGTGGAGGAGCAGCTGATTGTTTTGGCTATGGACCGATACAAAACAACCACCAAGGCAGCAAAAGCATTAGGGATCAGCCAATCATCGGTTAGCAGGAAATATCAAAAAATACTAAATGAGAAAAATATTAAAATTGAGAACTTATCTTCTATCTAAATAAAGCTGTTTCAGATTACATTCTGAAGCAGCTTTTATTTATCGACAAAACTCATCGGATTTTTTTTTGAGGGATTTTCCAGATATATCGAAGCTGTGGTAAGAACAGATAAAAATATCTTTAAGAATAGTTTGACTATTCAGATAAACGATATTATAATTTAATGAGGCTAACTAACGGTAGTTAGCAATAAATGATTAAGGAGATGAATGAATGAAATATCCACTTTCCCCTGATGTAAAACCTGAGTTTTGTACAACCGGAACGTTTATGAGGTTACCTTCTTCTAGAGATAATGCAAAATTAGCAATTGTTGGGATGCCATTCGACACCGCGGCTTCTTTTCGTGTAGGGGCTCGTTTTGCACCACAAGCTATTCGTCAAGCGTCCATGACATTATTTCCCTATCATCCAATTCACAAGGTGTATCCATTTGATGATAGTCATGCCATTGACATAGGAGATGTGTCCGTAATTCCTCATAATATTCATAGAAGTTATAGATTCATAGAGGATGCCGTGTATGACTTAATGGAACAAAATATTATTCCAATTGGTTTGGGAGGAGACCATTCTGTAACTTTAGCTAACCTTCGTGCAGCAGCAAAAAAGTATGGACCAGTAGCTATGATTCATTTTGATGCTCATACCGATACATGGGATACCTATTATGATGAGAAATATTGGCATGGTTCGCCATTTATTCGTGCTCATGAGGAAGGATTATTACTACCTGATAAAGTATTTCAATTAGGTATTAGAGGAACATTAAATCATCCAGGAGACCTGCAGGCAAGCTATGATTTAGGTTACCGTGTCATTAGTACTCCCGATATCCATGAACGGGGTTTTAAGGATATAGTTCGAGAAATGAAAGAGGTGATTGGCGATACGCCATGTTTTTTAACGTTTGATATTGATTTTGTTGATCCATCCTGTGCCCCCGGAACAGGTACACTGGAAGTAGGGGGATACAATAGTCTTGATACCTTGAAAATGATTCGTTCCTTAACTGAATTTAATTTTATCGGTTTCGATTTAGTGGAAGTTTTGCCTTCTTATGACCCTACACAAATTACATCACTTTTAGCGGCTACACTAGTCCATGAATTTGCTAGTTTGGCCACCTTAAAAATCAACCAAAAAGGATAGAAAAAAATTTTTAATTTTTTCTGAGAGGATTTGATTTTAAATGATTAAATCTACTGGACTTAAACGCTCACTTTCATTAGGTCATGTTATTTTATTTGGACTATCCTTTATGGCTCCCGTCACAGTATTTACTACTTATGGTATTGCAATTGAAAGCACGCAAGGTATGATTCCAACTGCTTATATTATCGCATTAGTTGTTATGTTATTTACCGCTTACAGTTATGAGAAAATGGTTAAAGAATTTCCTATAACCGGATCTGCCTATACCTATGTGCAAAAAGGGATTAATCCGTCTATGGGTTTTCTTGTAGGGTGGGTTATTCTACTAGATTACTTACTTAGTCCGATGATCAGTGCTTTATTATTTGGACTTTTTGTACATGCTTATGTGCCTGCTATTTCCGTGCCTGTATGCATCATTATTTTTGTAATTATCATAACGGTTATAAATATTCTTGGAATCAGGCTTGCCACTAATGTAAGCGCTATACTCCTTGCTTTTCAAATAATATTCATTTTAACTTTTTGTTTTTTTTGCATTCAAGGACTAATCGATGGAAAAGGTACGGGAGAATTATTTTCAATTACCCCATTCTTTGATTCTACTGTTAATCTTTCAAGTATTTTATCGATTGTGCCACTTTTATGCTTTAGCTTTTTAGGTTTCGATGCTGTTACAACATTAGCAGAGGAAACGAAAAATCCAAAAGAGACATTACCAAGAGCGATCTATATTATCACGATCATCGGTGGTGTTTTATTTGTGGTTTCTACTTACTTTGCTCAAGCCATTTTTCCGAATATTAATTCCTTTAAAGACCCAGAGTCAGCAGCTATAGACATATTGATTTATGCGGGAGGGAATTTTTTAAATGCCTTTTTTCTCAGTGTAACTATAACCGCGGCGATTGCCTCAGCCGTGGCATCTGGAGGAAGCGGAGCAAGGGTGTTATATGCAATGGGTAGAGAAAACATACTTCCTAAACGGTTTTTCGGATATTTATCTCCAAGATTTCGGACTCCTGCTAATAATATTATGGTTATAGCTTTCGTAGCTATGAGTGCCTTATTTTTAGATTTAAATACTGCTGCGGCATTTATTAATTTCGGAGCCTTGTTCGCTTTTACCTTTGTTAATCTTTCGGTTATATTTCATTACTTTGGAAGGAAAAAACAGCGGACGATAAAAGATATCGTTTTATATTTCGTAATTCCATTAATAGGTGCATCAATCACGGCATTATTTTGGTCGAAATTAGATATTTATTCAATGATTTTGGGGAGCGCTTGGTTATTAGTTGGATTTGTCTATCTCGTTTATTTAACCAGTTTTTTCAGGCAGCGTCCTCCTGAGTTAGATTTTGATGAATCTCAGATGGATGTCCAACTATAAAAATAATGTAAGGCAGGAGATTTATATGAATGAACAAATAGCAGATATTGTTATATCGAGTGAAGCCGTATTTACCGGTAAGGAAAATGCACCAAAACAAAAGGCCATAGCTGTTAAGGGGAATCGAATCATAGCTGTAGGTTCTATTGAGGATATGGATTCATTCGTTGGGAATAAAACAATTGTCCATCATTATGGAAATCAATTAATTATACCAGGCTTTCATGATTTTCATGTACATGCAATGCTGGGGAGTCTTTCGTTGAACAGTGTTAATCTCTTTAATGCACGTTCTGAACAAGAGGCTGTTATGCTTGTAAAGAGGTATGCAGAGGGCAAATCAAAGGAAGAATGGATAATTGGATTTATGTGGGATTCTAGTTATTGGGAGGACAAAAAATTTCCTAGTCGATTCTCTTTAGACCAGGCATTTCCAGACCAGCCCGTTATTTTATTCCATGCGGAAGGTCATTATACGTGGGTTAACACTAAAGCATTAAAAATTGCCAGCATCAATAGCGAAACAAAAAGTCCTCCTAACGGTGTCATTTTGAAGGGGGAGGATGGTGAACCTACAGGCATTTTAATTGAAGAAGCTTCCTCACTAATTACTAAATATACTTTCGATTTTCCAAGAGAGAAAAAAAGAAATCTTTTTAAAGGTTTTCTAAACGAGGCAGCGCGTTTCGGTGTGACGTCGGTTAACAATTTATTTGGGACAGAAACATTTAGCTACCTGGATGATTTTGAACTTTTTCAGGAATTTGAGAGTGAAGAAGCACTCACTGTTCGAATGCACCTTTTTCCGGCTTTAAACGGTGATATTGAAACAGCTATTAAGCTGAGGGAGAAATATAAGTCAGATAAATTGCGTGTTTCGGGACTAAAGCAGTTTATTGATGGTGTAGTAACAAGTCGTACTGCTTATATGCTAGAGCCTTACACAGACCATCCAGAAACCTATGGGATGCCTGCCCATACATCTGAGGAAATTAAGGGATGGGTAGTTGAAGCCGATAAACAGGGATTTAGCATTCGATTTCATGCAATCGGAGATGCAGCCATCCGCCTTGCACTGGATGCATATGAAAACGCCCAAAGAAGAAATGGGGAAAGAGACGCACGACATTCGGTTGAACACATCGAAGTGATTAACCCTGAAGATATCTCCCGGTTCGCCTCGTTAAAAGTAATAGCTTCTATGCAGCCCAATCACTTTGCTTTGTCTGAAAGGCGAACCTATATTGAGCGTATTGGGCATGAACGTGAAAAGTATGTATTTGCGATAAATTCATTAAAAAATGCTGGAGCAAAATTGGCTTTTGGCACAGATTTTCCCATTGATTCATTGAATCCTTTACAGCAAATCTATCGGGCGATTACAAGAATAGATAGTGGTGGAAAGGATGTATGGAACCCTGAAGAACGGGTAACTCTTAGTGAAGCCCTTAAAGCTTATTCCTACGGATCTGCATTTGGAACATTTAGAGAGCATGAACTTGGGACATTAGAAGAAGGAAAGCTTGCAGATATCGTTGTTTTAGATAGAAATCTGTTTACTATTCCTTCTGAAGAGATAGCCAATACCAAAGTAAAATTA
>JAPSKD010000378.1 GCA_031177865.1 Bacillus sp. (in: firmicutes)
CTGCCTACCCCATTTTCGAATTGTAGAAGGGTCAGCAATCTTAAAAATAGCAGCTGTTTCATTCGGTGACGTCCCGTAATCATTCATATATTTTAGTACGTCTAGTTTAAACTCTGTTGAGAAACTTTTATAGGATTTTTGAAACGCTTCTACACCGTTTATCTCGTATTGCTTCATCCAAATTTTTACGAGAGATGAGTGTGCTCCAATGGAAGCCCCTATCGTACGATAACTATCACTGCCTTGTAAATAGCGCTGAACAGCCGCTAATTTATCTTCCGCACTAAATTTAGCCATAAAAAACACCCCGTAATTGTTAGAATGGTGTCTAACATTTACGGGGCAGATCAATATCGGCGAGGTTTACTTTCCTATTTTCTTATTAAGTTCGGCGGTATTTCCCCTTGTAATCCTGTCACTAAATTTGTTGCTGCTGTCATGGCCATTTTGAATCGAGTTTCATTGGTGGCCGAGCCAATATGGGGCAGCGTAACAACATTATTCATGGAAAGTAGCGGGTTATCCTTTTTCACTGGCTCTTGAACAAAAACATCTAGTCCTGCACCATATATTCTCCCTTTTTAAAGCGCTTAAATCAAAGCTTCTTCATCCACAGTTTCCCTCTTGAAGCATTAATAAAGATCGCTGACTCTTTCATAAGCACGGAGGATTTCCATTGACTATTGAGTTGGCTATCATCCTGTTAACGTATCTTTTATTATTGGTCATGTCCTATCAGGTTATTTTTCTAATAAATAAAAAGGAAGATTAGCCAGGATGTATAATCATTAACACTTCATATAAACATGCATACTCCATACTATTGTTTGGAATTCTTATCGTTTTCACATTAATAAAACTTCCTCATATAAATCTGGGTCACAAACGATCAGTTATTTGATTCTTGTAAGTAAGTTTATTTCTGTGATTACATTAGCAGTAAGTATTTTTCTTTTAAGCATAAAATTATAGTCCTTTTATCCAGCGACCTGCCATATCAATCCAATTGGTTACTTCAGGCTGGAGGTGTAACTCATTGTCTACCCTTTTCGTCTCATCTGTTCCAAGGGACAATCCATGGACACCGTTAGGATAAATATGCATTTCTAATGGTACTTTATTTTTTAAAAGTGCTTCTGCAAACATAAAGCTATTTTCTACAGGAACAGCCATATCTGCATAGGTATGCCATAAGAAAGCGGGAGGAGTTTTAGTAGTAACCTGTTTCTCCAATGAGACTAGGTCTAGGTATTCTTCTATTTGACTCTTGTCTCCTAGTAAGGATTGAAAACTGCCAAGGTGTGCATGTGGTCCAGATGTAATGACTGGATAACAAAGGACTAAACCGTTTGGAGTAATTTGTTCTTTCGAATATTCCAGCATTTCAGCTAAAAACTCCTTGTCCCAGAATACACCAAGGCTTGCTGCCAAATGACCTCCTGCTGAAAAGCCGAGAACTATAATTTTATTGGTATCTACATTCCACTCGTCTGAATGGTCTCGTACTTTACCGACTGCTTTCGCCAACTGACAAAGTGCAGTTGGAAATACCGCAGGTTTTACACTGTATTTTAAGACGCATGCATGAAATCCCATACCGTTTAACCTGATAGCAACGGGCTCTGCCTCTCGTTCAGATGTAAATTGATAACCTCCTCCTGGGCAGATCACAATCATCGGTCTTTTTCGGTTTGCATCTATTTCAGGAGAATTATCTAGTATGTATGTGTACAAAGTTGCTGTATCCTGTTCATGTTTTATCTCTATTTTTTCATGAAGCATACTATCTCACCTTTCTTTTTAAATTTACATTATTCATTCTATCTGAACAAACCGTAAATTTGTATTGTTTTCTAAATTTTCAATAAAAATAGGACCAACTCAAAAAGCACCAATATCGGTGCTCTTTGTATTGGTTATTGTTTAATACATTTTTCTATAACTTCGTTCTTAAGCTCCAAAGTTCAGGGAAGAAGTGCTGGTCTAGAACTCTTTTTAAATAGGTTACTCCGGATGATCCTCCTGTACCCTGCTTATGTCCAATGATTCTTTCTACCGTACTCATGTGATTGAAACGCCATAACTGCTGTTGATTTCCAATATCGACTAGTTTCTCCGCCAACTCGTATAAATCCCAATATTGGTCGACATTACGGTAAACTGTCAGCCATGCGTCTTCAACACTTTCATTCGGTTCATAGTTTTTAGACAAATCGCGATGTAAGACCTCGTCATCAACAGGAATTCCACGTGCAACAAGCGCATGGATCGCTGCATCATAAATACTAGGTTTGTGAAGTGCTTCCTGCATTTTTTCATAAAGATCTTTTTGATGCTGATAGACTGCTAGGGTATGAGCATTTTTGTTGCCTAATGCAAATTCAATCATCCGGTTTTGATAGGATTGGAATCCGGAAGATTGACCGAGTTTATCCCTAAACTCTAGGTACTCTGAAGGTGTCAAAGTTGAAAGGACACTCCATGATTGAATCAATTGCTGCTGAATTCTTGAAACACGCGAAAGAATTTTAAAGGATGGTTCTAAATCATTCTGGCGAATATACGTAATCGCTTCTGATAATTCATGAATAATTAATTTCATCCATAATTCACTTGCTTGGTGGATAATAATAAATAACATTTCATCATGGTGGTCAGATAACCGGCGCTGACTATCTAAAATTTTATCAAGATGCAGATAATCACCATATGACATTGCTTTTTGGAAATCTGTTTGAATCGTTTTCTCCAAACCCGTGCTTATGTTTTTTTCTGGTGTATTCATGTAAAATTCTCCCCTGTCCTTATCTTGTCTAATGAAGAATTAATTTATATTCTCATTTAAAATATCATTCGTATCATTTCCTGATTTTTGAGTGTTGGACCCTTTTTTAAAAAAGAAATAAGCAGCCGTTAAAAACAGTAACCACGGAATTCCGAATTGAATCATAATCTTAAAATCGGTAAACCATGTTGTGATCATCAAACTCAATAGAAGCACTGCCCCAGCGATGGTTAAGTAAGGAAAGCCAATCATTTTTACCGGTAATTTCCGGCCATTTGACTTCTCCCACTTTCCTCTGAAAAATAAATGGGATACAAACACCATAAACCATGTGAAAATTGCACCGAACATTGAAATCCCCATCATAAACGCATAGGAGGAGCCTGGTAATAATGCATTTACTGCAGCTGCAAGGAAAATCCCTAAAGTAGAAACTCCAAGAGCCTTTAACGGTACTCCTTTTTTGCTTAGTTTACTTAAAAAGGAAGGAGCATCATTTCCCTGTGATAAAGAAAACATCATTCGTGTAGAGGCATAAAGTTGACTGTTCATAGCAGATAAAGCAGCAGTTAAAATAATAAAATTCATAATACCGGAAGCACCGGGGATATTTAAGAGTTCCATTACCTTAACAAAAGGACTTTCTTCCACACCTGCGGATTTCCAAGGAACAATCATTAACATAATTCCAATAGTAATAATATAGAATGTAGATAATCGGAATACCGTTGCTTTCAGAGCTTTTGGCACCGCAACATCGGGATCCTTCGCTTCTCCAGCTGTAACCGCTATCATTTCCGTTCCTAAAAAGCTAAATAATGAAATAAAGATTGCGACCCACATCCCCCACCAACCAAAGGGGAGGAAGCCTCCGTCATTTACAATATTCTCAGGTCCGATATTCGGCTGAGCTGAATTACCAAATAAAACATAAGATCCTAAAAGTATGAAACCAACGATTGCACTTATTTTGATCATCGAGAACCAATACTCAAAAGTGGCAAAGGTATTTACGCTCGTGGCATTTACATAAATTAATACACCCGCAAACAACAAAATCCAGACGAACCCAGGAACATCAGGGAACCAGTACTTCATATAGACAGCAATGGCACTCACTTCTACCCCGACCGCAAGAACGTTTGCTATCCAATAGGAATAGCGGACAAGAAAACCAGCCAGCGGGCTGACATACATTTCTGAAATGGTTCCAAAGGACCCTGACGTTGGGTGAGCCACCGTCATTTCGGATAAGCACCCCATTAATAGTAATACAATAAATGCACCTATTGCATAACTCAGTATTACACCCGGTCCAGCAGTACTAATAGCAAGGCCGCTTCCAAGGAATAAACCCGTACCAATTGCACACCCCATTGCAATCATCGTTAATTGCTTGGTTTTTAATTCACGCTTCAATCCCATTCCGGATTCATTCCCTTTATTTAAATGAGTAATTTTGTTCCCCATATAGTGCCTCCTACTATTCGGTATTTATGCTACGACCTCTCGTTCATTTGCGAACTTTTCATATTGTCTTTCTTCCATAATTTTCTTTAGCGTTTGTACTACTGCCCATACCTCACTATAAGAGGTGTAAAGAGCCACTGGAGCGAGACGAATAATATTAGGTGCGCGGAAATCAGGAATAATCCCATTTTCTTTTAATGCCTTGCAGATCCGTGCTGCTTCTTTATGCTCTAGGCTCACATGACCTCCTCGGCGTACATCGTCTTGAGGGTTACCTATAATGAAGCCCATATCGGATAACTCTTGCTCTAACAAGTCCATC
>JAPSKD010000047.1 GCA_031177865.1 Bacillus sp. (in: firmicutes)
TGAAAATAACCTGCTGATTCTTCTATTTTTGGTGTTTGGTCTCGTTTTTATGGACAGGTTAAGTATTATCTATTTGTTTCCATTTGTAGCTGAGGAGTTAAAGTTGAGTAACACTCAAATGGGAATGCATTGTTGGGGCTACTAGTATTGCCTGGGGGATCTCAACCTTACTTTTTGCTAGTGTGTCAGACTTTATTGGCAAAAAGAAGCTCACGTTAATTATTTTTATTCTTGGATTTTCCATTGCTACCTTTACTTCAGGTTTAGTTGGCGGGCTTGGTTCGCTTATTGATGGGGGTTACAGAGGCCCTGTCATTCCTTTGGTTCAGTCTACAATGAAGCTCCTTTTCATAAAATTAGCCCCTGTATCCCATTCGATCTGAGACTTCCTTGGCAGCGGCTATTATTTTCTTGGCAAAACTATGAACCTTATGAGATTGAATTCTTTGTTTCGGCCCGACAACTGACAAGGCTGCAATCACTTTACCTCTATAATCGTAAACGGGTGCAGCAATGGAATTCACCCCTTCATTTATTTCTTCAAAGCTAGTAGAATATCCATTTTTCTTAATTTCTATTAAATGAGCACGGAATTTATCCGGGTCTGTAATCGTATTTTTTGTGTATTTTTCTAAGCCTTGTTCAAGAACTGCGTTAACCAATTCCTCATCAGCATAGGCAAGCAGCACTTTTCCCGAGCTTGTACAATGAGGAGGATTTCGTCTGCCAACATGAGTTAAGAATCTGACTGGATGATTACATTCTACTTTTTGCAAATAGATAACCTCTAATTTATCTAGCACAGAAATGTGAGCGGTTTCTCCAAGGTTTTCAACAAGCCTGCTTAAGACAGGGTAAGATTCTCGGTAAACATCTGTATTGCTATTCACGATACTGCTTAACGATAGAAGCGAGAGGCCAAGACGATATTTTTTTGTTTCAGGGTCTTTGTGAACAAAGCCTTCACTTGCCAGTGTAGCCATCGTCCGGCTCACCGTGCTTTTGTTAAGGCCAAGTGAGGTCGAAATATCACTAACTTTTTTTTCAGGCTCATCCATCGTAAAGCTTTTTAATATTCTAAGCGCATTCCTAACAGAGGAAAGATATTGATCATCTTGATTTTTAACTTCCAAGTAACTCACATCCTTGTTTCAATATAGAAAACAATGTTGTTCTATAGTACGCAATATAGCAGAAAGTTTTTTAAAAGAAAAGGGAAAATTAAAATAATTTGGATTATTAAAATTTATTTTAAAATTCGGGGTTGTTGTTGCATATAGAGCAACACTGGCGTTGTATGTGAAACTCACAAGCGGTACCATCTAATTATGAAAAATAAATTATCCTATTAGGAGGAATCCGGACATGCAAGTAGAAACAAAAGTAAAAGCAATCAATTGCTTACACTTTATTAATGGGCAGTTCGTTGAATCTCAAAATAAAAAGTCATTCGAAAATATTAATCCAGCCACAGAAGAAGTGTTAGGAACAGTTGCTGAAGGTGGAAAAGAAGAAGTAGATTATGCAGTAGCTGCTTCGCGCAGCGCATTAAACGGAAAGTGGAAAAATATCACAACAGGAGAACGTTCAAAAATTCTTCGTCGAATCGGTGATTTAATCTTGGAAAGACAAGAAGAATTAGCCCGTTTGGAATCATTGGATACCGGCAAACCATTTTGGCTTGCAAATAGCATCGATATCCCGCGGGCTGCGTACAACTTCCACTTTTTTGCGGATTATATGATTTCTGTTAACACGGACGCTAATCAGCAGGATGATCAAGCCATTCATTATTCGTACCGCCGTCCTGTTGGGGTTGTTGGCATTATTAAACCTGGAACCTGCCATTACTATTACTTACTTGGAAATTAGCACCGTGTCTTGCAATGGGGAACACAGCAGTGATCAAACCAGTTGAGTGGACGCCAATGACGGCAACAGTGTTAATGGAGATTTGTAAGGAAGCTGGAGTACCAGATGGTGTTGTCAATCTAGTTCATGGTTTTGGTCCGAATTCCGCTGGCGGAGCCATTTCAGAACATCCAGATATTGATGCGATTTCCTTTATCGGTGAACCAGGAACAGGTTCCGCGATTATGAAAGCAGCATCTAGTTTATTGAAGAAATTATCGTTTGAACTAGGCGGTAAAAATCCCAATATTATTTTTGCCGACTCAGATCTTGACGAAGTCGTTGAAACGACGATTAAATCTAGTTTCATTAACCAAGGTGAAGTTTGCTTATGTGGTTCCCGAATTTATGTAGAGCGTCCAGCCTATGAGGAATTCTTGAAGAAGTTTGTTGAGAAAGTAAAAACATTAAAAGTGGGTTTACCGGAAAATGAAGATACTAAGGTAGGCGCATTGATCAGTAAGGAACATTATGATCGTGTGAATAGCTATATTGAAATCGCTCGAAATGATGGTGCGAACATTCTTACAGGCGGCAAACGCCCTGATGGGTTTGACAAAGGATATTATTTAGAGCCAACCATTATTACTGGTTTGGACCGTAATTCCCGTTGTGTTCGTGAAGAGATATTTGGACCTGTAGTAACCGTAATGCCATTTGATATGGAAGAAGAAGTGATTGTGCAAGTGAACGATAGCCATTATGGTTTAAGTGCAACCATTTGGACCAATGATTTAAGACGTGCCCACCGGGTAGCCCATCAAATTGAAGCGGGAATTATCTGGGTCAATACTTGGTTCTTACGCGATCTTCGTACCCCATTCGGCGGAATGAAAAATAGCGGAATCGGAAGAACGGGCGGCATGCATAGCATTGATTTCTACTCGGAGTTATCGAATATTACGATTAAGCTTTAGAAAGGGAGTAAGAGAGTTGATGACTAAAATAGAAGAGTTTGCAAACACATTGGCAAAAGCAGAGTCTACAAGAGTGGGAACCGTACCGCTAACTTCAATTGATCCTGCGCTGACAGTAAAGGAAGCCTATTATGTCCAGCTAGAAAATATAAAGAAAAAGGTAGAACAGGGACAGAAAATCGTAGGAAAAAAAATCGGGTTAACTTCCCTGGCCATGCAGAATCTATTAGGTGTGGATGAGCCTGATTATGGACACCTATTAGACAGCATGGTGGTTGAAAACGGAGGTTTTATTTCCACCGAGAAAGTGTTACAGCCAAAGGTAGAAGCGGAGATTGCCTTTATTTTAAAAAAGGAATTACGTGGACCAAATCTTACTGCTATAGATGTTCTTCAGGCAACCGAGTATATTGTTCCGGCGCTTGAAATCGTCGATAGTAGAGTAAAGGACTGGAAGATAAAACTGGCAGATACAGTTGCAGATAATGCTTCGTCTGGGTTTTATGTACTTGGAGGCAAGCCAGTGAAGGTTGAAGACATTGATCTTGAACTAATTGGGATGGCTTTTTATAAAAATGGCGAGTTAGTCAATACAGGAGTTGGGGCAGCGGCATTAGGCAATCCAGCCAATTGTGTTGCCTGGCTGGCGAATAAATTGTCAGAATTTGATATCCCATTGCGCGCAGGTGAAGTAATTCTCTCAGGAGCCTTATCGGCAGCGATAGAAGCAAAGGCAGGAGATACATTTACGGCGAGATTCGCACACATTGGGCAGGTAAGTGTCCATTTTTAGAACGGAGGAGAATTTACATGAGTCAATACAAGGAAATTGCCAACTACCTCGTGTCAGCAGAGGAAGAAAGGCGTGAAGTTCCCAAGGTAACAGTAAACTTGAAGCCGGATTTATCGGTGGAGGAGGCGTACCTTGTTCAACACGAAATCGTAAAGCGCAAATTAAATGAAGGAAGAAGAATTGTTGGTCCAAAGATGGGATTAACCAGCTTTGCCAAAATGAAGCAAATGGGCATTGAAGAACCTATTTATGGATATGTGTTCGATTATATGCTGATTGAAAATGGCGGTAAAGTCCGCTTAAGAGATGTGATTCATCCAAAAGTAGAGGCAGAGGTTGCTTTTGTGATGGGAGAAGATCTTGAAGGTCCTGGAATAACAGGGGCGCAGGTACTTGCGAAAACGGAATACGTTCTTCCGGCATTGGAAATCATCGACAGCCGTTATGAAAATTTCCAGTTTACGTTGCCGGATGTGATTGCTGACAATGCCTCAACCTCACGGGTTGTATTTGGTACTTCTTTAAAAAAACCGGAACATTTTGAACTAGACCTTGTCGGAGCAACTCTCTCCATTAATGGTGAAATCAAAGAATTGGGTGCAGGAGCTGCGGTCCTTGGACATCCTGCCCATTCTGTGGCGATGCTTGCCAATATGCTGGCAAGAAAGGGTGAGAAGGTTCGCAAGGGTGATGTGATTCTTACTGGAGGCATTACCGCTGCCGTTAAGTTGAACTTTGGCGATATTGTTACTGGGAAATTTGATGGTTTTGGAGAAGTTTCATTTACCGTAACCGAATAAAAATGTTCGTAAATAGAGGGGATATTTTATGCCTATTATACAAGTGCAAATGATGGAAGGTAGACCAAAAGAAAAGGTAGCAGAGTTAATACGAAATGTAACCAATACCGTTTCGGAAACTCTGGATGCTCCAAAAGTGAATATAAGAGTAATCGTAACCGAAATTCCAAAGACCCACTGGGGAAAAGCTGGGGAGCCTGTAGAAAAATAAACATTTAGCTAAGCATGGTGGTAATTACTGCCATGCTATGATTGATTAAATTTTGAAAACGGTTCCTGGATTGAAAAATTTTTAGGGGGTTTTATGATGACGATTGAATTTAGTATGTTGGCTCCTCACGTCCCGAGTATGTGTCATGAGGATTTAGTACCTGAATTCCAACAGGATATGGCTGCTTCAATGAAGGAAATTGGGAAACAGCTGAAGGAGATAAATCCTGATGTTATTGTATTGGTTTCCTGTCATTGGCCGTCTACTTTCTTCCATTATGTAGACTGTACGCCAGTTCATAAAGGAATTCTCACCGCTTTCGAAGCACCGGATTTAATAAAGGATGTTGCGTATCATTGCCCTGGTGATGAAGAATTGGCGAATCAATTAGTAAACGCTGGAGTAGAAGCGGGCCTCCAGGTACAAGGTGTGAATGATCCCTATTATCTTTGGGATTATGGCAGTGTTGTTCCTTTGCGATACTTGGTACCAAATGAAGATATTCCGATAATTAATTTATCTGTCACCTTGGCAGCCAATTTAGAAGAAACATATAAATGGGGGCAAACCATAGCAAAAGTTTTACGAGAGAGTGATAAAAAGGTTGTGTTTCTTTCCAGTGGTGCATTGTCTAATAATCTAGTCCGCGGCAGACATAATACACCGACAGTTACGGAACATGCGATGGATAAACAGTTTATTGAATTTATGATGAATAAGAATTATCAAGCCGCTTATGATATGCTGCCTGAATATGCGAGGCATGCCAGGGTAGAGTCAGGAGGTCGTCACCTTGCCATGTTGTTCAGTATGATAGAGGAAGGCTGGGAGCCAGCCTATTTAGCAGATGGTCAATCATCCGGCAGTTGGAATGCTGTTATTACATTTGGAAAAAAAATCGTTACACTCCCTGAAACGAAGGAAGAAACACACTTCGCTAAATAAAATTAGGATAGGAGTGAAATTATGCGTACACAAGTAGGGATAATTGGAGCAGGTCCTGCAGGACTTTTGTTGTCCCATTTATTACATCTACAGGGGATTGATTCTATCATTCTAGAATCCCGCTCGCGGGAAGAAATCGAAGGCACCATCCGTGCAGGGGTCTTAGAACAGGGAACGGTCGATTTATTGAATGCAACAGGTGTCGGTACCCGCATGATGAAGGAAGGTCATGTCCACCATGGAATAGAATTGCAATTCAATGGTAGAAGACATCGAATTGATATGCATGAACTTACCGGCGGGAAAAAGATTACCGTTTATGCCCAGCATGAGGTGATTAAAGATTTAGTTGCAGCACGTCTTGAAGCAGGGGCAAAGATTTATTTTAATGTTAAGGATGTCAGCCTTCATCACATCGAAACATCATCTCCAATCATCCGGTTTTTACCAGAACATGCAACTGATTATGAAGAATTAAACTGTGATTTTGTTGCAGGCTGTGATGGATTTCATGGACCGAGCCGTCAGGCAATCCCAACAAATCTACGGGTAGAAAAACAAAAAATATATCCCTTTGGCTGGCTTGGAATTCTAGCTAAAACACCACAGGTTAATCCTGAATTAATATATTCCAACCATGAAAAAGGATTCGCATTAATAAGCACAAGGTCGCCTGAAATCCAACGGCACTATATCCAAGTGGACCCAAAAGATGATATTGCTAATTGGTCAGATGACCGTATTTGGTCGGAACTTCATGCACGGGTTGACATGGATGGCTGGAGCATCCAGGATGGACCGATTATTCAAAAAAATATTGTTTCTATGCGAAGCTTCGTGTGCGAAACAATGCGCTATGGAAATCTATTCCTCGCGGGAGATGCAGCTCATATTGTTCCCCCGACAGGTGCAAAGGGTTTAAATTTAGCTACAGCCGACGTTCAAGTACTGGTAAGGGGCTTGAGTGAATATTATCATTCCGGTGAGGATGATACTCTTACTCGTTATTCAGAAATTTGTCTCCGCCGTATTTGGAAAGCTCAAAGATTCTCTTATTGGATGACTACCATGCTGCACCGGAACTTCGAGCATAGCTCATTTGAATATAATATCCAATTGGCTGAGTTAGATTATGTGACTTCATCACAGGCAGCGGCGACCAGTCTAGCAGAAAATTACGTCGGGTTACCGATGGAAATTCAGACTAATTATTCAATAAAGAATTAAATTTAATTAAGTTCTGTTTTGAAAGCGAATACAATCATTGCTAAAATGAAGTGCCAATCTGTTCATTGATGAAAAATCGCACCTTCCGCGTAGGAAGGTGCCTTTTAACATTTTCATTGTTCATTATCTTTTAAAAATAAATTCTCTATTATATTTATTTTTTAATTCTCGTTCAAAACATCAAAAAGCCGAATATGTGATTAATACAAAGATAAACTTGAAATTATTGGTTACATTAATATTCTGGAGGTGATTGTTAATGGCAGATAACAAAAAGAAAAGTCGTTCATCAGAGGCTGAAATACGTGCTAATCAGGCGGAAGCGTCTCGACACCAAGCTGGGTCTTCAGGCAAATATGGAACGGAATTCGCTAGTGTGGATAACAAAGTAACTAGAAAAATTGAACCATAGTAAAAAAGGCACCCGCTTATGGGTGCTTTGCCAAGTCTGCGGCGATTTAAAATTGTGTCTCGATCAACGAAAACGATAAAGATAAATATACCAGCGAAAAAATGAATTTATCAGCGAAAACCGATAGTTTTTCAGCGGTTTCTAAAAGTGACACGGTAGACCTCACGGATATTCCCTACGGTCGATATTTGCCACATACAATACGCTAGAAATATAAAAATGTAATAAAAAAATTAGTGTTAAGTTGGGACTGCCAATTACGTACCTTACACTTAAAAAATTCACTCCAAGTGATGAGTTTTACCTTGGCTTTATTTACGTTTCCTTAATGAATGTTTTTTTTCGTATGGATATAAAGTTTATTGCCTAGTTTTGAGGATATGCGCAAGCCGTATTGGATAACTTTTTCGATTAATAACTGCTTTTTTTCATCTGTTTGGTTGATGTCTACGTAACCAACGCTTAATGCTCCTATTAATTCGTTGGAGTGATTGAATATAGGAGCTGCTACGGAGGAGGTGCCTTTTGTTTTTTCTCCATGACTTTCTCCAAAACCTTTTTGCTGAATGGTGTTTAGCTGTTGTAAAAACGAATCAATTTCTTCTTTCGGTACTAACTCATTTATGATTTTTAAAGCCTCATCCCTTTTCATATGGGCCAGCATGACTTTATTCGCAGCCCCGATATTCATTGGAATTCTGATTCCCAACTGGTCATAAATCCGGATCGGATTATGCGGGCAATCGATTCTTTCGATCACTAAAGCTTCTAAGCCAATAGGTTTACTGAAATAAACACTCTCCTCCACCTCATGCATTAGTGACTCCATTTCAGGGCGGATCATCCCGACAAAATCAAAGGTATCATACATTTGTAACCCATATTCCAGCCAGGAATAACCCATTGAATAGAGTTTCAGATTCGGATCCTGCTGAATTAATCCATGTTTGATCATGGATTGTAGAAGACGATGCATTGTGCTTACAGGTAAGTCACACTCCTTTGATAATTCTGAAATCGAGAACCATTTTTTAGAATCGCTTTGCGCTAGAACTTTAATTACTTGCATAGCTCGGTCAATTGTCTGCAATTTATTCATCCCCAATCATTATGTTTATCAACTACGTATAGAAAGGAATAATTATTTTTTCAGTAAATTCAAAATTCATTGACAAGTATTTCTAGTTTTAATAATATCATATTATAAGTTTCCATTAAAAGAAAAAGTTTTCCACTATGCGGAAAAGGAGGTTAAAAACTTGTTATCGTCTATGTACAAAAATCTTAACAAGGTTATTTTAAAACATCCAAAGGATGCTTTTATCAGTCAAGAGCATTTAGGGAATGAATGGAAAAAATTTAACTACATGAATGAACCTGATTTCATTAAGGCACAAAATGAATTTGAACAGTTTTATACGATTATTAAGGAACATGTGGCTGAAATTGAATTTTTACCAGCTTCAGAGACTGTTGGATTAGACTCGCTTTATGCTCATGACCCTGTAAAATTTACGAAAAATGGGGCGATTATATTAACATCTGGCAAAAAACTACGTCAACCAGAGGCTGAGGCTTATAAACAATTTTTACTAGAAAAGAAGATTCCTATAGTAGGTGAATTAACAGGGGACGCGATGGCAGATGGAGGAGACCTCGTCTGGCTCGATGATCGTACGTTATTGATTGGACGCGGTTACCGGACGAATGATGAGGCTATTCGTCAAATCCAGGAAATGACAAAGGATATGGTAGACGAGCATATTGTGGTTCAATTACCACATGACCAGGGGGAAGAGGAATGTCTTCACCTTATGTCAATCATAAGTATCATAGACGAAAATCTGGCGGTGGTTTATTCAAGGCTTATGCCCGTATTCCTTCGGCAGCTGCTAATCAAGCGAGGTTTTCAATTAATAGAGGTACCGGATGATGAGTATCACCGCCTGGGCTGCAATGTTCTTGCGTTAGCACCAAGAGTCTGCGTAATGGTTTCAGGGAATCCGTCAACAAAAGAACAATTACTTGAAGCCGGCGCAACTGTTTATGAATATGAAGGAAATGAAATTTCTTATTTAGGAACGGGGGGACCAACATGTTTAACATGTCCAGTAGTGAGAGGATAAAAAAGGAGAATAATGTCATGTTTAATAATACGATTGTTAAAATACCAAGTGAAAGCTATGTCAATGGCTTAACCACTTCCGATTTAGGAAGACCTAATCTCGACCTAGCATTAGAACAGCACCAGGCCTATATAGAGGCGTTGAAAAAATGCGGAACAACTGTAACGGTCCTTCCTAGTAATATAGAATTTCCAGATTCTACTTTCGTGGAAGATACAGCGGTATTGACACCTAATTTCGCGGTGATTTCAAATCCAGGGGCACTTTCCCGTAATGGAGAAATCCATGAAATGGAACCAGTACTCAAGTCTTTCTATGAATCTATTTATAAAATTAAGGCTCCAGGAACTCTTGATGGAGGAGATATCCTGCAGATTGAGGATCATTTTTATATAGGAATTTCGGCCAGAACTAATCATGATGGTGCGTTGCAATTAAAAACTATCCTTGAATTGGAAGGTTACAAAGGTACCATTGTTGAGTTAGAGAAATTCTTTCATTTAAAAACAGGTATTGCTTATTTAGGAAATCAAACGATTGTGGTCGCAGGAGAATTTATTGATCATCCGGAGTTTAACCAATATCAAAAAATAGTGGTTCCACCTGAAGAGGAATACGCAGCAAATTGTATCCGTATGAATGACTTTGTCATCATCCCTGCGGGGTATCCTATAACAAAACAAAAAATTAATTCTGCAGGCTTCCAGACAATCGAACTCGAAATGTCTGAATTCCGTAAACAGGATGGCGGATTAAGCTGCTTGTCACTGCGCTTTTAATAAAATAGCCTGTATTAAATGCAATTCTTGATTTCGTACCTAGTTGATTTGTGCGGAAGGTGCGAGACTCCTCGAAAATGCTATCACATTTTCTTCGTGCGTGGGCGGATTCAAGGATGTAAATCAATGTCCTGCGGAGGACGGGGCAGGGGAGATACTTAGGCGCCTATGGCGCCGAGGAGGCGGTTAGTACCCGCGGAAAGCGAAGCACCTCGTGACAGGCAAAGATCGCCTGTCCCTGCGGTGATTATTCAAAGAAGCTTTCCTTAGTGGAGCGCAAATCAACAGCCAAATTATAAACAGCTATTAATAAAGGGGTAAAGCTATTTTAAGAGGGGTGGGAGAGGGAATGGAAACAGTTAATCAGGTAAGTCAGGAAAATCAATTAAATCGTTCCATGAAGCGCAGGCATTTATTTATGCTTTCATTAGGGGGAGTTATTGGAACGGGATTGTTTTTAAATGCTGGTTATACAATTAATCAATCGGGAGCCGGCGGTGCACTAGTCGGGTATTTGTTTGGCGGGATTATTTTGTACTTGGTCATGGTCTGCCTAGGAGAGCTCGCTGTTCATATGCCGGTAACGGGTTCTTTTCAAACATATGCCAGTAAATTCATTAGTCCTTCTGCCGGGTTTTCTTTAGGTTGGATGTATTTTATTGGGTCCGCTACTACAGCTGGAGTTGAGTTTACCGCCGCAGGTATCCTGATGCAGAGGTGGTTCCCAGATGTTTCCGTCTGGATATGGTGTGCGTTGTTTATACTGTTGTTATTCGGACTTAATGCCTTAACAACAAGAGGTTTCGCCGAGGCGGAATACTGGTTTGCCGGTATCAAGGTAATAGCTGTTATCTTTTTTATCATTATAGGTGCCGGAGCCATTTTTGGAATTATTCCTCTTGAAGACAGACCTGCTCCACTATTAGAAAATCTAGCTCCATCTGGTTTATTCCCGGCTGGGATTGCTATTCTCTTTGTCACGATGATGAATGTGATCTTTTCCTATCAAGGATCTGAATTAATCGGGATTGCTGCCGGAGAGAGCGAGGAACCTTCTAAGAATATCCCTCGTGCAATTCGCAACGTGTTATTTAGGATCATTGTCTTTTATTTGGCCTCTATTATAATCTTATCAGCAATTTTTCCAACCGAGGAGCTCGGTTTACTCGAGAGTCCATTCGTTACCTTAATGGATTTGGCTGGAATTCCATTTGCACCGGATATAATGAACTTTGTTATCCTGACAGCGATATTATCAGTAGGAAACTCTTGTATCTATGCGTCCACCCGTCTTTTGTGGGCAATGGCTCATGAGGGAATGGCACCAAAACGGTTTGGGAAACTTTCAAAACGGAAGGTTCCATTTACAGCTCTCGTCTTTACGATGATATTCTCACTATTATCCCTATTGACAAGTGTCATTGCCGCAGATACAGTTTTCGTTCTATTGATGTCTGTTGCCGGAATATCCGTAACCATCTCCTGGATCGGAATTGCTCTCTCTCAGTTAATGTTCCGGCGTAAATATTTGCAGGGCGGTGGGAAATTAGAGGACCTGCAATACAAAGTCCCGTTATATCCGTTAATCCCATTGATATGTATCGTATTCTGTGTATCCATACTTATATTCCTGGCCTTTGACCCAACCCAATTAATAGGGCTGCTCATCGGTCTGGGGTTCCTAGTAATATGCTATGTATCCTACTACTTCAAAAACAAACAAACCAAAGCAAACTCAGAAACAAATATAAAAGGATAATATGGGTGACAGACACCGCTCGTGGACACTTCCACCACTCAGGCGGACATTCATTTATGGAATATTGGATTGGTAAAGGGGAATAGAATTATGGAACAACTTAGGTGGGGAACACCGGATAGGCTGCGGAGTTTATTGTGTGAACTGGTGAGCTGGAAGAGTATGACGTTAACCGAGGGGGAGCGAGAGTTTCCCTGCAAGGTGCAGGCGAAACTTCAGGAGCTAAAGTATTTTCAAGAGAATCCCGACCATTTGGGTCTTTATGAGGCTGATTTGGGGCGGCGGTTTTTAACAGGGTTGTATAAGTGTGATGCAAAGGAAACCATTGTTTTACTGAGTCATTTTGATACGGTAAACACTGAAGAGTATGGGGACCTTGAGGAGTATGCCTATCAGCCGAAAGAATTGACAAAATTACTCTTAAATAGAATTGATGAACTGCATGGGGAAGCACATAGGGACCTACTATCTGGTGAATATTTATTTGGCCGGGGCACAATGGATATGAAGATGGGGCTGGCAATGCATATGGGATTATTGGAAAAGGCAACGGTTGAGAAATGGCCGATAAATCTCCTCCTGCTGACAGTCCCTGATGAAGAGGTAAATTCATCCGGTATGCGTACAGCCGTAACGAAACTGCTTGAATTAAAAGACCAACATAATCTCAGCTATAAACTTTTCCTAAACGGAGAGCCGGTATTTACCCAAGAACCGGGTGACAGAAGCTTTTATGTTTATTCTGGATCCATTGGGAAAATTATGCCATCAGCGCTCTTTTATGGAAAAGAAACACATGTTGGCGAACCACTCAGTGGCATTACTGCACCCTATATTGCCTCATTTTTGACTCAGAGAATGGAGTGGAACCTGACGCTGCAAGAAAAGGTGAAGGGAGAAACTACACCACTACCTGTTACCCTTCAGCAAAAAGATTTACGATTGGAATACTCTGTTCAAACGCCTTATCGTTCTGCAGCATTATATAATGTGTTTTTAATGAAACGGACTGCAGACGAAATCATGGAGATTTTTGAAAAAGTTGCCATCGATGCTGCAGAAGCTTGCAATCAGGCCTATAAAGAGGTTTGTTTGAAGCACTCTGTGCAGCCAGTTGGTAAAGTCCGCGTTTTGCGTTTCGAGGAGTTACAAACACATGCGATTCGTAAATTCGGATTGGATTTTGTGGAGGAAATAAAGGCGCAAGTTCAGGAAATTCCTAACTGGGATGATCGTGAAAAATCAATGCGGATAGCAGACAGTCTGATGATAGAATGTCAGGAGCTAGCACCAGCAATCGTCTTACTCTATGCACCTCCTTATTATCCGGCAGTTAATTCATCGGATGATGACCTCGTTAAAAGATGTGTGCAATTTGTGAGGGAGACAGGACAAGAAAAATTTAATTTACCTGTTAAACAGGTGCATTATTTTAATGGAATTAGTGACTTAAGCTATGTTAATTACCAGGATGATGGAGAAGGATGGACGGCATTTAAAGCAAATACACCAGTATGGGGAAGCAGCTACTGTATACCATTTGATGCCATGACCCAGCTTCGGGCACCTGTACTAAATGTCGGTCCGTTTGGAAAAGATGCCCATAAACGAACAGAAAGGCTGAACATTAAAAGCGCCTTCGAAGAAGTTCCAACTCTAGTAGAAGAAATGATAAAAATGATTATCAAAAGCATGTGTCAATCTGTCCATTGATTTAAAGAAACAGGCACCCTCCGCCGAAGGAGGGTGCCTTTTAACATTTTTCTTTTAAATATATCCTTTCTATTATACTTATTTTATTAATACTCGTCGTTAATATGGGTAAAACAATAAGAAAATCATCTTTATGGAGGGCACTGTCATGGAAGAATTTCCAAAAGAAATCGTTCCACTACCTAAGGAATTTTATGAACAGCCTACCCTAGAACTAGCTAAGGCATTGATCGGGTGCCTCCTTGTAAAAGAAACTGATCAGGGAATGGCTGCAGGATATATTGTAGAAACAGAAGCATATATCGGTCCAGGTGACAGAGCTGCGCATAGTTACAATAACAGGCGAACGGGTAGAACAGAGGTCATGTTTCATCGTTCCGGCCTTGCCTATACCTATCTTATGCATACCCACTGCCTTTTCAATGTGGTCAGCGGCGGTGAAGAAAAACCTGAAGCTGTATTGGTCCGCGCTCTTGAACCTCGGTATGGTATTGAGTTGATGAAAATCAGGAGAGGGATGGAAGATCTGACAAATCTGACAAACGGCCCTGGAAAACTGACAAAATCATTGGGCATTACAATGGAGGACTATGGCCGCTCACTTACACTTCCACCCTTATATATAGCTAAGGGTTTATGTCCGGAGAGTATATCAGTCGGGAAAAGGATTGGAATTGACAACTCTGGCGAAGCCAAAGATTATCCATGGCGTTTCTGGATTACCAATAATAGTTTTGTTTCAAGACATCAAAAATCTGAATATGTAGTTAAAAACAATGAATAATGAAAATTCTAACAATAATTTCTAGACTATTCACTCAATTGTGCTAAAATGGAATTTATATTTTAGCACTTTAAAATAAAGCAATCTCTCATTTCAAAACTTGGGCAATAAAACTTTTAATGTATACTGGAGGCAGCTATGAACTTTGTTAGTACACGCGGAAATGTAAGTAAAATTGGTTTTATCGACACAGTCTTAATGGGACTGGCAAATGATGGTGGACTATTAGTACCAGAGAAAATTCCACAAATTCCTGCAGAAAAGTTAGACGCAATGTCAAAGTTAACGTATCAAGAATTAGCATACGAAATCTTTTCCTATTATGTCGATGGTGAAATTCCAGGCAATGAGTTGAAAGAATTAATCGAGAAAAGCTATGCAACCTTCCGCCATCCAGAGGTTACACCTGTTCAAAAGCTGAAGGATAACATGTATGTGCTAGAACTATTCCACGGTCCAACCTTTGCTTTTAAAGATATTGCACTTCAATTCTTAGGAAATTTATATTCCTATGTATCCAAGAAGACTGGGGAGTCGATCCATATTCTCGGTGCTACTTCAGGGGATACAGGCGCCTCAGCGATTGAGGGTGTCAGAGGAAAAGAAGGCATACGCATTTGTATTTTGCACCCACATGGTAAAGTAAGTAAGGTACAAGAATTACAAATGACCACTGTTGATGATAAAAGTGTTTTGAATTTAGCCATTAAAGGAACGTTTGATGATGGTCAAAGAATCATAAAGGAATTATTCGCTGATGTGGATTTTAAAAACAAATACCATATGCGTGCGATCAATTCGATTAACTTTGTTCGAATCATGGCGCAAACGGTTTATTATTTCTATGCGTATTTCCAAGTAAAAAAAGAGATTGATTTAAAGACTATTAACTTTAGTGTCCCAACAGGTAACTTTGGCGATATCTTTGCTGGTTACCTTGCAAAGAAAATGGGTCTGCCGATTGGGAAACTCATCGTTGCTACCAATGAGAATAATATACTAGAAGGTTTTATCCATGATGGAGTGTACAAGCCAGGTGAATTCCGCAGCACATTCAGCCCTTCCATGGATATCCAAGTAGCTAGCAATTTTGAGCGCTATCTTTATTACTTGCTTGATGAAGATCCAAAGGCAGTATCGGACTTTATGGAGAAATTCAAGTTAGAAGGAAAAATTGTTGTAAGCGACGAGCTGCTCCATAAAGTGCAACAAGATTTTGCGGCACATGGAGTGAAAGGGGAAGAATGCTTACAAACAATCAGTAAGTACAATTCAGAAACCAGTTATTTACTAGATCCCCATACTGCTTGTGGGGTAGCTGCATACGAAAGTTGTAATAGTCCTAGTGAAATTTGTGTCACATTATCTACTGCTCATCCCGCAAAGTTTAATGAATCCATTGAGCGTTGTCATATCCAGCAGACATTCCCTGAACAAATCAGTCAATTGTTTAATAAACCACAGTATGTAGAAGTCGTTGAAGCTGATAAAGGGGAAATAGTTCGCCATTTAGAAAAGCTTTTTAGTTTTACTGCAAAATAAAATCGATAACTTGTGCACCCTCCGGACAGGAAGGTGCCTTTTTACATTTTTAGAACAACAATAAATCGTCTTAAAAAATGGTCGATATGCTCTGTAGATATAGAATATGCATTCCTACTTTGGATAAAGTAACACTAAAAGAGTAAAAGAGGTATTTGTTTGAATTTTTTTATAATTGGCGCAATTGTTTTTGGTGCTATTGTTTTTTCCTTATTACCAATACTATCAGCATATTTTTTTCAACCAACTTTAAAAGACAGTATCAAATTTAATGTATATTTTCTGCCTCTCTTTTTAGGAAACATTGTCTTATCGTGGGGTTTCATTCAAGGTAGCAAAATATTTGGAAATACGGTAATGCTTGGTGGTATTCAAACTGGGGTATATGCAGTTGTTGTTACATTATTATCCATGTTGTTTTTGCAGCATAAGATTTCAGTTTATTCCATAATTGGTCTAGTTCTAATTGCAATAGGTACGATCTTTTTAAATAAGTAAACTAATTAATGAAATCACTCTTAGGTGATTTCATTAATTAGTTTACGAGCCTGAAAGACTGCACCTAATAGGATACCTCTTCCGCCTCAAACCGATTTTCTTGGTGAATATTCGGAAAGCCAGGCTGGTAGTGGTCTTCGTTTGTTTGATTTAGAGTCGCATTCAATTCTCTCACGTCCTTTCTTCATCCATTTCTGTAAGGTGGCAGAAAAATGATTTTCTTCAAAGTGGAATACAGCAATATCACCAATCGTAGGAGGAAAGGGACTTTTCCGAATGTGGTTTTTTAGTTTCGTTAACACTTTCCCATATTCCATCTCTGAACAAAATTGGAACCATTGCTGAACCGTTTCGTCTTTTAATATGCAATTGGGATAAACGGATTCAATAAGTACTAAAAGTTTGACTACCTCTTCCTTGGTCATTGGATTTCCTCCTGTAAGATAATTTTCCCTTTCTGAATCAACCTTTCAACCATAGATTCTTTCTTAGTCTTTTTCTGCTATTTGGCGTTCTTCTCCGCTACTAGTTTTGTCCCAATAACCTTTTCGCAATACGATACGCTGCTATTTTTCCCGTTAGATTCTTACTATGGTACGAATTATAGATTTCACCAACCAAAAGCTGCTCAACATTTAGAGCAGCTATTAACCACGTATTTTAAATTCTCTTGTCGTCATCCCCGTTAACTTTTTAAATAAATTGCAGAAATAATGAGAATCGTTATATCCAACTTTTTGGGCGATTTCATAGGTTTTTTCATTTGTTGATTTGAGCAGCCTTTTTGCGTGTTCCATCCGTATATTGGTGATATACTCAACTAATGTCTGCCCGGTTTCCTGACTAAACATATGGCTGAAGTAAGAAGGGCTGACATTGACTCGGCTGGCAATAGTCTGTAAGGATAACTGTGTATCATGAAACTGAGTTTGAATATATTCCATCGCCTTATGAATGACTGGACTATATGTGCCACTTGCTTGGATTGCTGATTTCAAAACAGTTTGCAGCATCTCAGTTATGTAACCGTCGACCTCTGAATATTCCCTAATCCAGCCTGCTCTCATCTCTATGTTATTAATTTCTTGCAATAGTTTAGAGTTCTCCATCCCAGTTTCTTTAATATATTGCTTAATGGTAATGGTAAAATCTAGTAACGAATAATAGATAAAAAAGGGCGCGCTATTATTAGCTTCTTGTAAAAATAGAGTATATCTTTTAGAGAAATCAGTGATTGAGTCACAGTCCCCGTTTTTTAGAAATTCCAGTAATTCATTACGATTGGAGAGGAATACTTCATGATTGGCTGAAATTTCTTTATCATTGTCAATCTGTTTGTGTTTATGAATGATTTTATGATAGTTCTTTTCTTCTTCTGCTTCCAAAAACGAAACGGCAATTCCTTGGATACGAGATTGTACTTTTCCAAATCCAAAAATTAAAGGGCTTTCAATATTTCGTTCTCGAATGGCAAGAATTTTTTCCCTTAATAATCTTGCTTCGTGTTCGAGCCTGCTTTTGGATTCACCTTTCATAATGAAAACAATTTCCTTTGGGGTCTGTTTAAAATGGAGACAGGTATATTGGTCTGTTATCCAATCCATAGAATCGATCTCAAACGCCTCTTTTGCTTCAATTATAAGAATATAATAATAGCTTGAAACTATGTCGATTCCTAGATGGTTAGCTTTGTTAATTGCTTCGGAAGGTGAGTATATACCTTGGCATAAATCGTTTAAAAAAGCATCTTGCGTGTTGGACTTGCTTTGTTTGGCAAGATTTTGCAGTTCGGTAAGTTTGTTCTGTGCTAACACCTCTTGGTCAATTTGATGTGATACTTTATGTAAGATTTTCAGTAATTCATTAGCGTTAATTGGTTTTAAGCAATATTCTGTAATTTGAATTCTCATAGCTTCACGAGCATATTCAAATTCATCATGACCACTTAAAATAATAATTTTGACGGTTGGCATTTTTTCGCGAAGGATCCTGCTAAATTCCAATCCATCCATAAAAGGCATTTTGATATCTGTGATCACGATATCAGGCTGATATTTTTCGACTAAGGGGAGGGCGATTTCTCCATCGGAGGCATCGCCGCAGTAGACAAACCCTTCATTTTTCCAATTAATACTATTCTTTATCCCTTCACGGACCTGTACTTCATCATCCAATAGAAAGATTTTTTTCATCCGAATCTACCTCCGCTGGAATGGTTAAACAAATAATGGCACCTTCTTGATACTGACTATTGATTGTTAAACCAAACGGCCTGCCGTAATAAAGTTCAATTCTTTGTTGAACATTGTACATTCCAAAACCACCGCTCTCTCTTTTTGGAGGGACTCCTTGAGACAACTGCCGCCTTATCTCTGTCAAACGCTCTTCTTTAATTCCAATCCCATTGTCAATAATCTGAATACAGATATTCCCGTTCCAGTCAAAATCTCCTTTAATAATAATTAATCCTTTGCCACGTTTGTTTTTGATTCCATGGTAAATGGCATTTTCAACAAGCGGCTGTAACGTTAATTTTAAGATTTTATAGTGAAGGATTTCTTCATTAATATGAAAAGACACGTCTAAAATATCACGATACCTAATTTTTTGGATAATGAGATAGTTTCGAATATGCTCCATTTCCTCACGGATGGAAATCCAATCTTTACCTCCGCTTAGTGTAATTCGGAAAAAGTACGAGAGAGCGTTTGTCATCTCAATGACCTCGGTACTTTTTTTCGCTTCAGCCATCCAAATGATATTGTCCAAGGTGTTGTAGAGAAAATGCGGGTTGATTTGGCTCTGCAACGCACGAAATTCAGCCTTTGTCAGTTGCTTTTGTTCTTCTACACTGTTCTGAAGCAATGATTTAATTTTGGCAATCATGCTATTAAAACTATTTCCAAGGTCTGCAATTTCGTCAGCGCTTTCATTTACTACCTTTACATCCAAATTTCCGAGGGATGCCAAACTCATTTTCTGTTTTAAAAGCCGTATAGGTCTGATCAGTTTATTAGAGATGAAAAAATAGAGGGTAATCGTAAAAATAATACTGCATGCTACCGTAAAAATAATTAATCTCCTAATTTCATTGGCATCCCTCATGATCTCGTCAGTGGGAGCCTGGCCAATTACTTTCCAGCCAGTTGTTTCTACCGTGTCAAAAACTGTTACCACCGTGCCAGAGGCATTTGTTACGACCCCTGAATCTTTTTTTCTAATCGAATTCCAGTCTGAAATAAAATACCGTCCCGCGTCACCTTTAGACGAGAAAAAAACCGATTCCCCAAACCCCGTTTCAATATGGAAGGAACCAGTATCACCCAATGAATCCTTTTTAAGGATATCTTTTATGGCTGAGGCATCTACAATGATTTTAATAAATCCAATCACTTCATCGGTTATTTGAGAAATAACGGAACTTGTAATAGAGATGACTGGCAGCCCATTATGGACGGTTGGCTGGATGATCGTTTCTTCCTTTTGATTGATTAACATCTTAAAATCTGGATTTTTACTAGGGGTATTTTCTAATTGATGTACTCCATATCTTTCACTAATGACCTTTCCGTCAAGGTTGAAAATACTAATGGAACGAATGTATTTACTGGATTGATAAATTTCCCTATAAAAAGAAAACATATTTAAAATGGTTTTGGCTTCTGCTTGTGTGTTATCTTGATTAATTAAGAACTGGATGGTGCTTTCCTGTTTACCGATTTCAGTGAACCGTTTGACGTCCTGGAAAATTACGTCTATTTCCTGGCTTACTTCGTTGGCTTGAACTTTGGCAAAGGAATTAGCATTCTCTGAAATAATATGTATGGACTTAACATAAGAAATGACTCCTACTAAGATCAGTGGAATAACGGTTAAAAGGACAAACATGATTAGTAGTTTGGTTCGCAAGCTAGAAACAATCCATTTTGTAAGTTTCATAGTATAGTACCTTTATATAAAATTTTTTATGATTATACCATTAATGTAAACGGTTACCAGTGAACATAGGCATAGGAGCTTTTACCTAAGATTTAATCCAATAGGTACAGACCCTTATTCATTCTAACAAAATAGGACTAATGAGCCAATCGGTACGACTGAAATTAACAAAAAAAATACACTTTTCTGAAAATATTCTACTTTCCTATATCAGGAGGTGGATAAAAAGCGAAATTATTTCTATTTTTTTCGTAAACTATTCTATTCATCCTTCTTTGGAAGCGTTTTATAATCAAGTCAAGCTAATGATGGATAACAAATAATCTGGTTGTTAGCAATTAATTAAAGTATTGGAAAGAAGGGGGATTTTACAAATGAAAAAACGATTAAAATCAAAAATCATGATGCTAATCATGATCTCACTTGTCCTGTTTTTAGCAGCATGTTCGTCGGGGAGTACTGGGGGGGAGGCAGGCAGTAATGGGAATAAGGACGGTGAAAAGTCTAGTGAGAAATTGGTGATTGGGTTTTCCCAAGTAGGAGCTGAAAGCGAATGGAGAACAGCAAATACTGAATCAGTAAAGAAAGCCATTACGGATGCAGGTCATGAATTAAAGTTCTCTGATGCTCAGCAAAAACAGGAAAACCAAATTAAAGCGATTCGTTCATTTATTGCACAAAAGGTTGACGCCATCGTGTTTTCACCTGTTGTTGAAACAGGATTTGAAACCGTTTTAAAGGAAGCAAAAGCAGCAGGAATACCTGTTTTCTTAGCGGACCGTGCTGTAGATATCGAGGATGATTCTTTATGGGTAACGTTCCTAGGATCTGACTTTGTGGAAGAAGGCAGAAAGGCGGCTAATTGGTTAGTAGAAGAAATGGCAGATGAGGATGGAGAAGTTAATATTGTAGAACTTCAAGGTACGGTCGGTTCCGCGCCAGCAATTGACCGAAAAGAAGGCTTTGAAGAGGTAATGGCTGATCATCAAAACTTTAAAATTATCAAGTCTCAATCAGGTGACTTTACACGTGCAAAAGGGAAAGAAGTCATGGAAGCTTTCTTAAAATCAGATGGGGATAACATTGACGTTCTTTACTCCCACAACGATGACATGGCAATCGGTGCCATTCAAGCAATAGAGGAATACGGCTTAAAACCAGGTGAGGACATCAAAATTATTGGTGTGGATGCGGTAAAAGGTGCGTTCGAAGCAATGGCAGCAGGTAAAATGAATGTTACAGTCGAGTGTAACCCATTATTTGGACCTCAATTGGTTGATTTAATTGAAGCGCATATCTCAGGCGAAAAGTTAGAAAAACGTATCTCTGTAGAAGAAAGTATTTATACTATGGATCAAGCTGAAGAGCTGCTTCCAACTCGTAAATATTAATTTGAACAATCGGAGCCACTAAAAGTCATTTCCACGATGTGGCAGTTAGTGGCTTTATAACGGATCAAGAAACTGAGTTGGGAGGTAAAAAGTTTGAGTATACAAAAGGCAAGACTTGAAATGAGTGGAATTACGAAAACTTTCCCAGGAGTAAAAGCATTATCGAATGTAAGTTTACGGTTATTCCCTGGCGAAGTTCATGCTTTGATGGGTGAAAATGGTGCAGGTAAATCTACGCTTATCAAAGTGCTAACAGGTGTTTATATAGCTGATGAGGGAACCATCACGTTAGATGGTATTCCTATTAATGTAACAACACCGCTTGAGGCTCAAGAATTAGGAATAAGCACGGTATATCAAGAAGTAAACTTATGCCCAAACCTATCAGTTGTCGAAAATATCTTTATTGGCCGTGAAATCATGAAAAGAGGCAGAATTGATTGGAAAGAAATGAATCGAAGGGCGGAAGAACTATTAAGTAATCTT
>JAPSKD010000379.1 GCA_031177865.1 Bacillus sp. (in: firmicutes)
CTTGGCAAAAATGCTCCTGCGCTCGGTGCATGTTCAATGATGGTTGAACGCTTTATTAATGGACTGACTGCATAACAAAATCCGCAACTTATTTATTATGAAATTTGTTATTGTTTTTTTCGATAGAACAGCGTATTCAATAAACTGCTGAAGCTGATAATGTGTCCAAAAGTGTGCAATGGAAATAAACGCAAAAAAAAAATCGAACCTTTGGCATCTTTGAAGACATGCCCGGTTCGATCTCGCTATCATCCCAAACCTGAAGGAATAAGCTTTTCCGCTCGGAAAATCGGTAATAAGGAAATAAGCATGGGCAGGATCCGTTGCCAGCACACGGCGGAATCCTTGCACATCGTCTTTGTCATCCTGAAAATATACGTGCCGTTCATTCATTCATCCAAAGTGAAACTCCCCGCTGCCTTTGCTTCCATTAATTTCAAAAAAAAAAAAAAAAGACGCATATGAAACCATCATCCATTCAGATTAAGGTTTTCAGCATATGCGTCTGCGTGATATAACATATGACCAATCACTTGGACTTTTTTATTTTTCATCCCAAGCTCGATTATTAATAGGAATGAACCATTGCTGCTAATGACAGCTTATGTTTTTTTAAATTCACCATAATTATTACTTTTTGCTTGAAATGTCAAGCCATACAGCAAAAATCAAAATAGAGCCTTTAACGATGTATTGCCAAAACGTCTCAATATTCATCATGCTCATTCCATTATCAATACTGGCCATGATAAGTGCACCAATAATCGCACCCATAATTTTTCCTTTTCCGCCCATTAAACTTGTTCCGCCGATTACACAGGCGGCAATTACATCTAATTCAAGCATGTTACCGGCACTCACGGTTGCCGCATTTAATCTGCTTGTTAAAAGCACTCCTGCAAGTCCTGCTAGTGCGCCCATTAAGATAAAGACATACAATACATTTCGTTTGATGTTAATCCCTGAGAGCGCTGCAGCTTCAGCGTTACCGCCAATCGCATATACATATCGTCCGAAAGACGTTTTCATAGCTACAAAAAGGAACAATCCAGCAAATGAAACAGCAATCAGCATTGAAATGGGAATTCCCAAATAACGATTTAGCATATACGTAATTAATAGAGTAAAAAAGGAATAAACTGCAACTCTGCCATAATCAATAAAAGTTGACGGAACGGCCAAGCCCATGCTTTGGCGTTTTGCTCTCATACGTGCTGTTGACACAAAAAGAAGGACAACACTAACAGCGGCAATAATATAGCCTATACTGTATGGCAAGTAACTGTTTCCAATGAGTTTAAAGCTGTCATTCAACGGAGCAATTGTTTGTCCTTCACTAATTCCAATTAAAATCCCGCGGAAAATCAGCATCCCACCCAGTGTCACAATAAAAGCGGGCACAGCTCGATAGGCAACCCACCAGCCTTGCCATAAACCTACAAGAGCACCAACTGCAACGGCAGCTATGATAACAACAACCGTATTCATTCCAAACCAAACCTGGAGAATTGCTGCGATTCCACCAGTTAAACCCACTAAAGACCCAATAGACAAATCAATATGCCCGGAGACAATAATAAGAGTCATTCCAATTGAAAGAACGGCGACAACAGACATTTGTGTAAACAAATTTGATAGATTGCGAGAAGATAAAAATTCACCATTGGTAAAAAATCCAAAAATGAGGGCAATTAAAATTAGGGCAATGATCAATGTATAAGCTTGAAAATCAAGTTTAAAGCTCAGCTTTTTATTTTCCTTTGGAATTGCATTAATATTAGTAGGCAATGGATTGTTCACGAATCTTCCCTCCTGTGGCACATGCCATAATTTTTTCCTGTGTTGCTTCTTTCCTTGTAAATTCCCCACTAATGCTTCCTTCTGTCATAACTAGTATTCGATCTGACATTCCAAGAACTTCCGGCAATTCAGATGATATAATGACAATTCCAACTCCCTGCTCTGCAAGTTCATTAATAATTTTATAGATTTCAATTCCTCTTGTTGGTTCATCTAAAATAAGGATTTTAGGATTATTTAAAATCCATTTGCTGAGGACAACCTTCTGCTGATTACCTCCACTCAGCTGACCAACCTTCGTTTCAAGGTTAGGGGCTTTTAATTTCATTTTTCGTGTAATCTCATCTGCATGCTTTACTTCAAGCGCATCGTCAATAATGTTGAACTTCATGACTTTGTTTAACGCAACAAGTGTCGAGTTTTTTGCAATATCCATCCCCAGGATAAGCCCGTATCTTTTTCGGTCTTCTGAAACATAAGCTAAGCCTTCTTGAATGGCATCGGCTGGCTTTTGAATCGTTGTTTTTTTTCCATCAATAATCACTTTGCCTTGCTTTTTCCCTTTGAGCCCTCCAAATAAGCTGGTGAACAGCTCACTCCTTCCAGCACCCATCAATCCAGAAAACCCGAGAATTTCTCCTTTTTTCAATTTAAATGACACATTTTTTATGATTGGTTTTCCGCTATGTGCGTCAAAAGAAGAATAGTTTTCTACTTGTAAAATTGGTTCTCCTATTGGCCGAGCCTTATAAGGGAAAAGCTCCGTCAGTTCTCTTCCAACCATTTTCGTTACTATTTTATCCTCTGAAAGCTCTTTAATTGGATCCGTGCTGATTGTTTGCCCATCGCGCAAGATCGTTACAGTATCAGCTAGTGTCATGACTTCTCCAAGTTTGTGGGAGATGTAAATACATGTAACTCCTTTTGATCTTAAATCTTTTAAGAGCCCTATTAAAACCTCTACATCACTCTCTGTTAAAGCAGCAGTTGGTTCATCTAAAATTAAAATGTCTGTTTTATTAGTGAGAGCCTTCGCAATTTCGATTAACTGTTGTTTTCCTACAGTTAAATCACCAACCTTTGTTTGCGGATCAATGTTTAATCCGATGTTGCTAAGCCATTTCTGTGCTTCCGCATTTATCTTGTTCCAGTTGATCACTTTTTGTCTCATAAGGTCGTGACTAAGAAAAAGATTTTCAGCAACCGTCATTTCCTCTACAAGGGCAAGTTCTTGATAAATAATGGATACTCCGGCTTGTCTTGATTCCTTTATGGATTTAAAGAAAACAGCTTCCCCGTTAATTAAAATTTCGCCACTGTATGTACCTACTGGATAAACACCACTTAAAATTTTCATTAATGTGGATTTTCCAGCTCCATTTTCACCACACAACGCATGAATTTCACCTTTGCGTACAGAAAAAGTTACGTTATCTAACGCTTTTACCCCAGGAAAGACTTTTGTAATGCCCTTCATTTGAAGTGCAAAAGTATCCATGTTGATGGCCTCCTTATTAAGGATAAAGGGGTTTCCCCCTTATCCTGTTCAAATTTTATTTTTATGGACGTGGTGGACGCTCATTCTCAGGAACATTTTTGTAAATCTCATCATAAGAATGGAAACCATCTTTTACAATAGTGTCAACAATATTCTCTTTATCTACCATAATCGGATCCAGTTTGATGAATGGTACATCCATTTTCCCGTTATTAACAGAATCCTCAGCTTCAACATTTTCTTTATTCGCAAGTTTAACCGCGACTTCTGCACTCATTTCTGCAATCGTTTTAATTGGTTTGTAAACTGTCATTGATTGCGTACCTTCTGCAATACGTTGAACACCCGTAATGTCAGCATCTTGTCCGGAAATCACTACTTTTCCATCCAGGTTTTGACCTGATAATGCTTGAATGGCGCCGCCAGCCGTATTGTCATTTGAAGCAACAACAGCATCAATTTGGTTTTTATTAGCTGTAAGCGCATTCTCCATTATTTTAAGTGCTTCGTTTGCTTCCCAGTTTTTTGCCCATTGATCTCCTACAATTTCAATGTCACCTTTATCTACCAGAGGCTGGATAACATTCATTTGTCCTTCCCTGAACATCTTCGCATTGTTATCCGTCGGTGAACCACCCATTAAAAAGTATTTACCTTTCGGAACTTTACTTACCAAGTATTCTGCCTGCATTTCTCCAACGCGTATATTATCGAAAGAAACATATGCATCTATCTCTGAATTATTGATTAAACGATCGTATGCTAGTACCGGAATACCTTCCGCTTTTGCTTGATCGACAACCGGTGTTAAAGAATCCGAGTTTATAGGAATGATAACAAGCACATCAATTCCCTGCGAAAGCATATTTTGAATTTGCGACAATTGTTTTGCTTCATCACCATCTGCTGATTGAACTAAAACTTCAGATCCAAGTTCCTCGGCCTTCTTAACAAATATATCTCTGTCATGCTGCCACCTTTCTAAAGATAAGTCAGATACGGACAGGCCTATTCTAATTCCTTTTTCAGCTTGCTTTGAATTGCTGCCGCTTACAGATTTTCCTGCATCTTGCCCGCAGGCTGCCAGGATAAATACTAGTAACGATACCATTAAAACCTTTAGAAACCCCTTACATTTTTCCATCTGTTTGCCCTCCATTTTTTATCAGATAAGAATTTAATTACTATTAATCTTCGAATTGAGTATAGCAGTGGCTACTTAGTTTGTCCAGTAGATAAACAAAGTTTTTGTAAAAAAAAATGATTATGAA
>JAPSKD010000048.1 GCA_031177865.1 Bacillus sp. (in: firmicutes)
CATCCCCATCATCTGGACCGAAATTCCAGCCTTCAGCAAAGTTTTGTCCTTCGGAATATAGCTTTTCAGCTAAGGTTAAATAGCCGCTTAAGGGATCTAATACATGCTGCCAAGGTCGAATCGCATGAGGGTTGCGGATTTTTATTTTTCCACCTGATTGCAGTGTTCGAAAGCAGTCCGGAAGCAAGCGGTCAACCGCCCAATCTCCTCCGCCAATTACATTACCTGCTCTTGCGCTCGCAATTCCCACATCACCTTGAAAAAAAGAATTCCGATACGCGTCTGTTACGAGTTCAGAGCATGCTTTGCTATTGGAATAGGGGTCATAGCCTCCGAGGTTATCATTTTCCCGATATCCCCATGGCCATTCTTGATTGCTGTAGCATTTATCTGTCGTTACATTGACCACAGCTTTAATGGTGATTCCTTTTTGGACCGCCGTTCTCACTGACTCTAGTAAATTTACCGTTCCCATCACATTCGTTTCGTAGGTGTCAACTGGATTAAGGTAAGAGGTCCGTACCAATGGCTGTGCCGCCATATGAATCACAATATCCGGGTTCGCTGAGTGGAGCGCATTTTCTAAGGCTTTTTGATCGCGGATATCTCCATAGTGTGTGGGAATCAGCCTTTCCAACTGACATAATTCAAATAAACTAGGTGTGGTCGGCGGCTTTACACTATATCCCGTTACGTTTGCTCCTATGGAATGAAGCCATAAACAGAGCCACGAACCTTTAAAACCAGTATGACCGGTAACAAATACATTTTTATTTTTCCAGAAGTCCTGATTGACCATTTTTCGTTCCTCTCTCATCTCATAGTGGACATCCCTTTTGAATCCTTACACATACTATGATTCATTGGGATAAAGGGTTTTGGATAAATGACTACCATCAACTTTTTTCTAGTAATTCTCGGTATAATGCTAGCTGCCTTTGTGCCGTGTGCTCCCAGGTGAAATGAGCCCTAACGTGTAAGGCACTATCCACGCCCATCTTCATGATTTTTTCAGGATTAGATAACAATTTGAGAACCTGCCAGGTTAGTTCCTGAACCACCCGTTCTGGATCAATAAGAATACCCGTTTTATCATGTTGTATGATTTCAGGAATTCCACCTGCATTTGTACCAATAACTGGGGTCCCCACTGCCATTGCCTCTACATTTACAAGTCCGAACGGTTCGGCCGCAGAAGGTACCAAGAGTATGTCGGCTATTTGATACCAAGTGTGGATAACCTCATGTGTGATAAAAGAGTCAAAAATCACATGACCCTTCACTTTCTCAGCCAGATCCCGTAAACGTGCTTCGTATGCCAGATTTTCGGAAGTTGGAGAAAGGGAACTTCCTGCAATAATGAGGACGATGGAAGGATCTACTTTAATCAGCTCCGGCATTGCCTCGAGAATATAGTGAACACCTTTGATTTCAACCAGCCTGCCCGCATAAAGGAGAATTTTCTTATCGGTTACAGCCCACTCTTTTTTTAATAAATCCGCCTTTTCTTTCTGTTCCTGGTGCCATTTAGGCTGAAATTTCTCAATGTCTACGCCTAAATGGTTAACGGTAATCTTGGCGGCAGAACACAGCGTTTCTTTTATCATATGATTTTTTAAAAAATGGCTATTAACAATAATCGCATCTACACTTTCCAAACAGGTTACCAATTCCTCTTTGCCAATATGCGGTCGTGACATAAACAGAGTAGACTGGAGAGCCAAGACGATTTTCGCCTTAGGCAACGCTAAACGGACGTCTCTGGCAAATCGAGGGCGATTTTCAATATGAATAATATCCGGCTGAATTTCCTGCAGGTGCTCAATACTTTGGTTCATATACGTTTTATCCTTGGAGGAATAATAACGGTAGTAAGTAATGGAACCCTTCGTTTCAATTTCAGGCTGTTTCCTAAACCTTTTTCCAAATATAAAAACATCTGCCTCGTTTTGAAAAAGATTGGCCAGTTTCAACATTAACATCTCAATTGAACTTGATTTTCTACCCGCTATTGGAAAGGTTCCTGGTGAAATCATCGCAATCTTTAACCTTTTGTCCACATTTGCCCCCCTGACGATAACTGTCTATCACACTAGCTTATTCAGTTGAGTGAAAAATGGTGTGGACAAGTTGCCTTTCTCCTTGAAAAAACGGTGCCAATTAACGGAGAACTCCTTATTATGCTATAATTTAAAAGGTTTGTTTTTTAGAGAGGAGTTGCTTTTTTGGAGTTACTAGAATCAAAAGCAAATACAAAATCAACTTACATATATTTTTTTATTGCCGGGATTGTCCTTATTGCCTTTAATCTGCGCCCAGCGATTACATCGCTAGGACCGTTAGTGGGTATGATTCAGGAAGACGTGGGACTTGCCCATTGGAGTGCAGGTTTATTAATGAGTTTACCTTTAGTAGTTTTCGCGTTCATGTCTCCACTCGTTCCCAAAATAGCGAATCGATTGACGAATGAATTAACGTTAATTATTGGTTTAACCTTTCTATTAATAGGAATTGCGATCCGCTCAATTCCACTGACCTTTTTCCTTTTCAGCGGGACTCTTTTTGCGGGACTGGGTATTGCCATTGGTAATGTTCTGTTGCCAGCCGTGGTTAAAGATAAGTTTCCAGAGAAATTCGGGTTAATGACAAGTGTTTATTCAACATCTATGGGATTAGTTGCTTCCTTAGCCTCAGGAATCAGCGTTCCTTTAGCAATAAATTTAAACCTTGGGTGGCAGGGAGCCCAAATCGTATGGACAATACCAGTAGTTGTGGCAATCTTAGTGTGGGTCTTTCTTCGAAAATTTAACGTAAGAGATTCCAGAGCGGTACAACCGAAAAAGGGTTCTTCTGCTAAGGGAATGTGGCGTACTCCTCTTGCTTGGCAAATTGCCATTTTTATGGGGTTTCAGTCCTTTTTATTTTATGTAACCATTTCTTGGTTACCTGAAATCTTACATAGTCATGGAATTAGTATGGAAGCAGCAGGATGGCTGCTTTCCTTTACCCAACTAGTAGGATTACCCGCTAGTTTCTTCATTCCCGTCCTCGCAGCACGCGCTCAATCACAAGTAAAGATTGCATTCATGTTAGGGATGTGCGCTATTGTTGGTTATAGTGGATTACTGTTAGGTTCGTCTTATCCGATGTTAATCGTAAGTATTGCTTTAATCGGGTTCGCATTGGGAGGAGCCTTTCCCTTAGCTCTAAGCTATATAGGTCTTCGTGCTCGAAATGCCAATCAAGCAGCAGAGTTATCTGGCATGACACAATCAACAGGTTACCTCCTTGCTGCAGTAGGGCCATTGGTTATTGGTTATTTATATGATATGGCGCATATGTGGACAGTTCCCATCATTACCCTCATTGTAGTTTCAGTAGTGGTTATGATTTTGGGAATGCTGTCTGGTCGTAATAGGTATGTGTAATAGTAAAAAAGACAATTCGCAGGGGAACGAATCGTCTTTTTTACGCTTTATTCGTGGTTAATCCCGCATCCTCATTGTACTTCGGGTTTACGCTGGGCTAAATAAAAAATTACTTCAAATATTGAAGAGCCTAATTCAGGTAGAAATTAGGCTCTAATAAATATCTTCTGAATTAATTGTTACCGAATTCCTGGACCTCTTCGATTTTCGGACACAATCCAATCACAATTGTTACCCAATTCCACCACCCTACCGATTTTCGGGCACAATGAGACCACTGGCACCATTTTGGATGAATTCTAAGAACTGAGAGACGCCGATTTTATTGAAGCGTTGTTGTTTTTTTACTAGCCATAGGTTTCTTGAAATGATTACTCCTTCTATGTCTACTTCTCGTAATAGTCCAAGCTTTAGTTCTCTAGCAACAGTTAGTCTTGGTAGAATACTGATTCCAAGTCCTGCTTCAACGGCACTTTTGATTGCTTGCGTACTTCCTAATTCCATATAGCTTTCCATTTTTTCTAATATCCCATATTCTCTTAAGGAGTTTTCCACAATCAGTCGTGTTCCAGATCCCGATTCCCTCCAGATTATACGCTCATTAATTAGCTCTTTGATCTGAATTTGTTCTCCCCACACATGTTCCGGCGAACAAACGACAATAAGTTCATCGTCGGCAAATTTCTCAACCATAAATTCCTTATTCTCAACCAGCCCTTCCACCAGAGCCATGTCGATTACATCATTAGATAAGTCTTCCAAAACACCTGGCGTATTTTTAATGGTCAAGGTCACTTTGATGTCGGGCTTTTGTTTTTTATACCGCCCCAACAAGCTTGGCAATAAATACTCACCGATCGTAAAGGATGCACCGACATGAAGGTTTGTATGATACTCCCCCATTGCTTGTTTGATGCTTTCCTCGGAACGATGAAAATCATGAACAATGGATTTGGCAAACGGATATAACATTTTTCCAGCCTCAGTTACCTTCAGCTTTCCATCCGTCCGGTCAAATAACAAAGCACCATAGAAATTTTCCAGTTGGTGAATCTGTCTTGTTACTGCAGGCTGAGAGACATAGCTTAATCTTGCAGCCTGACTAATACTTCCTTCATCTACGACCAAACAAAACATTTGAAGACTCTCTATGTTCAAGAAAATTCAACCTCCACCACACAACTATCTTCCCTAGTATTATATCCCACAGACTATACGTATTGGTTATAGCCTATAAATTTATTGCAATTTACCCTTCGAGCCTGGTCTGATAACTTAGTATATAGATTCATATTCCTGCAGAAGGAGGGATAACAATGAAGGAACTTTGGGAAACGCTGTTTCAAATCTTTTGGACCTTTTTCAAAATAAGCCCTGTTACGTTTGGAGGGGGCTTTGCGATGGTCCCTCTCATCGAAAAAGAAATAGTAGAAAAACGCAAATGGCTAGACAGTGAGGAAGTGGCTGATGTGTTTGCCTTATCTCAGTCGATTCCCGGAGCGGTTGCAATTAACTCGGCCACCTTTATTGGTCATAGAATTGGCGGAGTTAAAGGAGCACTAGCCGCAATGATAGGGGTTTCGCTTCCCACCTTTTTAATCGTTCTCGCTTTAGGAGCTTCCTACCTTTTCATTCATGATCATCCAAAGCTAGAAGCGGCCTTTATATCAATAAGGGTCACCATTGTAGCGATTATCGTATATGCAGCTATCAAAATAGCAAAAACTGCCATCGTCGACAAAACCACCTTCTGCGTCATGCTTACAGGGGTTCCGACACTGTTTTTCGTCCATCCGATCGTTGCAATCATGCTCGGAGCCTTAACCGGTGTATTAGTCGTCTTTATTAAGAAGAAGATGGGCTATCAACAAAAAAAGAAAAATGATCCTGCCGCGAACCCTGATTATTTTATGGGGGCTGGAATCTAAGAACAAGGAGGGGTTAAGCATGGTGCTTTGGGAGCTATTCCATACATTTTTTTCTATGGGGTTTCTGTCCTTTGGAGGAGGATACGCGATGATGCCCTTCATCGATGCAGCGGTTACGAAATACGGCTGGATGTCCTCCGAACAGTTAACCAATATGATCGCAATTGCCGGTATGTCACCAGGTCCAATGGCTGCCAATAGTGCCATTCTAGTAGGTTATTCAACAGCTGGAATCAGTGGCGCCATTCTATCTGCCGTTGCCATCTTGCTTCCCTCTATGATCTTAGTCCTAACGGTAGCGGCATTTTTTATAAAATGGCATCACAATCCCTTGGTAGAAGCCATTTTTTATGGGTTAAAGCCGATCGTTACTAGTTTAATTATCTTTGCAGCGATACGTTTTGCAGCGTCCAATCACCTTGTTGCCTTCGATATCTCTTTTCGTTCCATAAGCTTATGGCTAATCTTTGTACTATCCTTATTTGCCTTATTAAAACTTCGTTGGAATCCCATCTATGTAATTGTACTTTCCGGACTGTTGGGGGTAACTCTCTATTCTTGAAACTACTTATTTTAATAGCGAAAGGCCGGGTTCATGATGAAACCGGCCCTATTACTAGCTTAGGAAGATACGAGGCTATTACTATTTTTAACCTTATTAAACCAGGAGCTGGCTGATTCTTTCAACACGACATTTAGTTCTTCAATATTCCTTTTGCCAACGACTTGTAACCATTCACGACCAGCTTGTTCTCCACCAGAAGCAAAATGGGCAACACCGTCTTTCCAGGTTGCACGCCCGCATAACACCCCATTAAATCTAGAACCAGATTTTTTGGCAAATTTCAAGGTCTCTTGGAATAGTTCAGCGCTTACTCCAGCACTCAAAAAAATAAACGGCAGCTCTGTTACCTCACTTTGCTCTTTAAAATACGCTGCAGCTTCCTCCTGGCTGTAGACGGCTTCACCTTCTGTGTACCCTTCGACAAAGTTCATATTCACTGGAACTTCTACTTTTAAAACATCGACATGGTACTGCGGTTTGGAAAATTCCTTCATTGCCTCAATCACCTTATCCGGCTTCACTTTGGCATACTCTTTACTTTTAACATCCTCATTTTCAGCATCATATGACACGATTTCCAAGAAAAACGGAATATCTTCGGCCACACACTCCGATCCTACCCGTTCCATATAAACATGTTTATAATCATTAATTTTCTCGTTTTCATCCACATCATAGTACAGTAAAAATTTAACCGCATCGGCCCCAGCCTCTTTTAATCGTTTCACTGACCATTCTGGCAATAAATCAGGCAGACGCCCTACGGCTGTGGAATCGTATCCGGTCTTTTCATAGGCTACTAATAACCCAGCGTCTTTGCTGCGGACTTTAGCCGCCGGCAATCCGTATTCTGGATCTAATAGAATTGCAGTTGAATAGGGTGTTAATTCTTCAGAAACCAACTCTTTAAAGCGGATGATGCCTTCATCCCCGACATCACTCGCATCCCCCGCAGCAATCATTTTTTTCAATGATCCTCGTTGATCAATCGCTAAAGCTCCTATCACACCATTTTCATCGGATAAACGCTTTAAAGCTGCTAGTTTGTTTTTTGTTACTTCTATCATCGGTATTTCCCCCTATTAATCTATTCTTTCAACGATTACCAAATCAAAATACTGGTCGAACTTGGTCATATTAATCGAACCGGTTCCGGCTTCCATCGTATTGAGCATTCCCGTAGTCATAGCTGTTTTAAGAACTTCTTGGACAGGCTGATTCCGATTCAGTGCCACCGCCAACCCAGCAACGGTAGCATCTCCAGAACCGACCGGATTCACCACGTCTATTTTTGGGATGGTAATCCGGTAATCATCCGCACCATGTCTTACAAAGGCACCATGCTCACCCATCGAGACGACAATCCATTCAATCCCTTTAAATAACTCCTGATCCAAAGCATGTTTCAAACTGCTTATCCTGCCATCTACCTCCATGCCGAGCAGCTGAGACAATTCCTCAATATTCGGCTTGATAGCAAATGGTTTTTCCTTATGTAACAAGGCTTTTCTTAATGGTTCACCGGAGGAGTCCAGTATCACGGGAATTCCCTTTTTTTGACTAATTTTCAACATTTGATGATAAAAATCAGTTTCCATCCCCTTCGGTAAACTGCCTGAAATCGTAACAAATGAAACGTTAGACAGCAGGTCTTTGTATTTCCCTAAAAAATCCGCCCCTTCTACTTTCGTTAAGGTTGGCCCAGATTCTAAAATTTCCGTTTGCATGCCTTTATGAAGAATGGCGATACAATTTCTCGATTCTTTATCATTTTTTAAAAAGTCATTGGGAATATGGCTTTTATTTAATTCTTGAATGATGTAATCGCCGATGGTTCCGCCGAGCACACCGGTTGCCAAGACTTCTTCTTCCATCTGTGCTATCACTCGTGCAACATTTAAGCCTTTGCCCCCGGCCGTTTTTCGAACTGTTTCCACACGGTTCACAGCATCTAACTTGAATTCATGAAGGTGATAGGAAATATCAACGGATGGATTCATCGTGACAGCTAAAATCATCGCTCTCCCTCTTTCTGTAAATTGTATGCTTGATAACGACAAACACCATCAAGAAAAGTGGCTGCTAATTCAAGTGTCGGAGTCAGTACAATAAAGTCCGCCGCATAGCCCGTGGCAATCTTCCCGCATTCGCCATCCATCTGAATACTTTTAGCGGGAGCTGTACTCGCCATATAGATTGCTTCCTCCGGTGTCGCAATCCCCCATTCGACGACATTTTTAACGGCATCCTTTAATTGTAAAATACTGCCTGCTAAACTGCCGCCTGCGATTCGGGCAGCCCCATCTTTAACCTCTACAGGGAATTCCCCTAGCTGATAGTTTCCTTCCGGCATACCTCCAGCCATCATACAATCGGTCACCAGAAGGGTTTGATCTCTGCCGCGAGCATTCATTAATATATTTGCTGCAGCAGGATGAACATGGTGTCCATCACAAATGATTTCGGCAAAAACATCTTTTAAATTCATTGCTGCACCAGCCATCCCCGGTTCACGATGGTGCAGCGGACTCATTCCATTGAAAGTATGAACGAAAATAGATGCTCCCTTTTCAACCGCATGTTTTGCTTCTTCATACGTTGCATCACTATGTGCTAACGCCACCGCAATCTCTTCGCGGACGGCATATTCAATAAATTCCGCTGCACCCTTTCTTTCGGGGGCAATCGCAATTTTTCTTATCAATTGATTGGATTGTTCCTGCCATTTTTTCAACTTTTCTATCGAAAGATCACAAAAATATTTCGTGTTTTGCGCGCCTTTATGTCTTTCGGTAAAAAACGGCCCTTCTAAAAAAATGCCTTTAATTTTTGCTCCTGTGACTTTCGTGTAACGGGCACCAATCATTTCAACCACATCATTTAACGCTTCTGTTGAGGAGGTTAAGGTTGTCGGTAAAAAGGATGTTACTCCGCAGGAAAGAAGCCCTTCAGAAATCTGATTCAGTCCTTCAAAATCACTGTCCATAATATCGTGATTTCTAAATCCATGAATATGTGTGTCCACTAACCCAGGAGCAACCCAGTTTCCTGTGTAATCAATGATTTCTGCCGCTTCCACTGGTCTGTTTTTTGAAAAATCACCGAATTTTCCATCTTTTATTTCCAAAAAACCAGGACCTACGACCGTCTCCTCAAGAAAAAACTTATCTGCAAAGATAAAATTCCCCATGCATATTTCCCCTATCAAGTTACTGATATTCGTAAATTGTTACGCCTTTAACCACCCGGTTCACCGTTCCTGTCGGTGAAGGGGTATCCGGTGTATTACCTACCTTTATCGAAGCCAGCAAAGAAATCGTTTGTCCGATCATGATAAAAGGTAATGCCAAGTACGCATCTGGTATTGACGCGGCCTCGCTGCCGAATGAGAACGTGTTCCCATCGTAATTGGTTTCTCCATCAACCGCGATGGCACAAATGTAGCTGGAAATATTATCCTGCTGCATTTCTTTTAAAATATCTAAATCGTATTTACGTGTATAAGGATGGTTGGAAACAAATACAAACACCAATGATTTTTCATTGACAAATGATTTAGGTCCGTGGCGGAATCCTAACGATGAATCATAGGCTGTGACAATTTTTCCCGCGGTTAACTCTAATATTTTTAATTGTGCTTCTCTTGCTAATCCCTCTAAACTGCCAGAGCCGAGGTAAATGATTCGGTCAAAATGAAGATTGATCATTTCTTGAATGGCTTCTTCCCTTCTAATGACACTTTCACCCATATGACGAATGGTTTTCACAATCTGCGATTTTTCTTCCAAAGTTAAAGGGTCAAAAACAAGTAAGGTCGTTAACGCCATGCAAGTATAACTTCCGGTCATGGCAAATCCCTGATCATTCGATTTTTCAGGCATCAAAAGCAATAAATTATTCTCATTACCTTCTGCCAGTTTGGCTAATTGACCATCTTTTGCACAAGTAATCGTCAACTGATACAAATCGGTTACCATTTGCTCAGCTAATTTTACAGCAGCAACACTTTCCGGGCTGTTGCCACTCCTAGCAAACGAAACCAGTAATGTTGGAAAATCTGCTTTTAAAAATTGGTAAGGATTTGACACCAAATCAGTTGTCGGAATACTTAGTAATTCCCACTGTTTTTCATCGACTTTTCCTTTTAGATAAGGTGTGACAGTTTCACCGACATAAGCAGACGTTCCAGCGCCTGTAAAAATTACTCGAACCCGGGCGTGTTTCGTTGTTAATTTCAGGAAAAACTCTTCAATCTCCCTGCTTTTCTCCGTAAACAAGGCATAGGTTTCTGCCCATAAATCAGGCTGTTGTTTTATTTCTGTCGTTGTGATCGATGCACCTAATGGCACTAATTTTTCATTGCTTAATGTAAACATAGCCAATCACTCCTCATTAGATTCGTTCGAATACGCGCAATCCTGCACCAACAACCCCATTATTTTGCGCCAGTGTACTAATGCTCATTTGGTCTAATAGATGCTGCTGTTCAGGAATTTGATAGGTTTTTAGCTTTTCTTTAATGATCTCAAGCAGAAAAGGATTATTTACGATGACACTACCGCCGAAAACCATTTTGTGCGGGTCTATTAAACAAGAAATGGAATAGAGTCCTTGAGCTAAATAATTAGCCACCTCATCGATGATGGCCTGAAATTCCTGTAACCCGTTTAAATATCCAGTAAAGACATCCTTGGTTGGAATCCCCGCAATATTCTGGATCCCTGGGCCGGCAGCGATTTTTTCCAAGCGTTCATTGCCCTTTTTCCAAAGAACCGGAATCAGCCCAAGCTCCCCTGCAAATCCTGCTCCTCTAAAAAAGGCACCATTATAGATGATAGAACAGGAGATTCCTGTACTGATCGTCACGTAGACAAAGGCTTCATTCCTTTTTCCTTGTGCCGCTTTCCACTCGGCAAATGCGGCCATATAGACATCATTGTCAATGGTGGTCGGTTTAGAGCCAAATCGCTCTTGTAAACGGGCAGCAATCGGAAACTGCTGCCAAGGCAAATTGTTTTGAAAAATAGCGATACCGTTCTCGCGATCAACTTTTCCTGGTACCCCAACACCAATACCTTCAATCTCTGACAACGATGTTCCTTCAAGAACTTGTTCTACCGCTGTTACTACTTGTTTAAACATGCTTTCGCGGTCGGAAGGATCACTTTTCACTTCCTGACGGTGAAGCAATTCTCCCGATTCCGAAATGATCCCGGCTGCAATCTTTGTCCCGCCGATATCAATACCGATTGCCTTTTTCATTTTCCTGCACCTCTAACTTATTAATGTTTCGTTTAAATAAGTAATTCACAGCACTTCTTAAACTTTTTCCCGCTGCCACAAAGGCAATAATCGTTCCTTTCGGGCTTCCTGCGTCCTGAATTCAGATGATTGCTCAGCCATAGTCGTTTTATATTTTCTGCAAGCCTTTCCATTCGTTCATGTGCATAGTCATAGATTTGGAGATAACTCTTGCAAAAAAAATCCGGATGGATGGGTTCATCCATTTGTCGATTTCTCGGGCACCCTCCATGGCATAACTTCAAATACTTGCAGCTCTTACACGTATTAGGCAAGTTTGGTTTTAAACTAAGAAACTTAGAATATATCGGACTTTTTAATAGAGCAGAAAGGGCATCTTTACCCACATTCCCAAGCTTATACTCATCATGAATATAAAAATCACAAGGATAGGCATCTCCGTTTTGTTCAAGGATAAGCGTTTTCGGGCATGATTGGCGGTGAACACATAATTCAGCCTCCTGATGTAAATAAACACTCAGCATATTATCAAAAAACCTAACAGAAGTGGTCGGATTTCCATCGTTATACCAAATGTCAAAGGCCTCACATAAAAACTGGCCATACTGCTCTGGTGTAATCAAATATCGCCCTGGCTTATTCGGTTCTTGTGCCCGAAAATCCATGCATGGAATAAACTGAACATGAGAAAAATCTTCATTCTGATAAAACTCCATCAGTTCTTTTGCCCGTCCAACATTGTTCTCATGGACGACAGTGAGAATATTAAACTCTACCTTGTATTTGCGTAAAATCTTGATTCCACGCATGACTCGGTCATAGCTGCCCTTTCTATGACCGGTGACCCTTCTGGCATCATTGATTTCCTTCGGACCATCGAGGCTGACACCAATTAAAAAATTGTATTGTTTAAAGAACCTCGCCCAATCCTCCGTAATGAGTGTCGCATTGGTTTGTAAAACGTTACTAATGATGGTGTTTTTTGGCGCATACTTTGCTTGGAGAAATACCACCTGTTGAAAAAAGTCCAAGCCGGCAAGTAGAGGCTCACCCCCTTGCCAAGCAAAGGAAGCAACTCCATTAGAAAGGAACATGTATTCTTTTATTAACTTTTCAAGAATAACCGAATCAATTTTGTCTATTTTTCCTGGCTGTCCGCCGCAGCCACTATAGTAGCAATAATCGCATGCAAGATTACATGCCTCTGAAACAGTTTTCCACATGACAGCTATTTGGCCATGATTCTCGGAAGTTAAACATGCTTGCACCATTTTCGGTCCTCTCCTTTTAAATAATGAAGATGTAATATTCTTATCATCTCGCCCACCTTCATGGTGATGGGTTGTTGGTACAAGTCATCTTTTTAAAAAACTCATAGACACCAGACTATGAGTTTTTAACTATCATATATTCAAAATTAAAATGGCAGCAATCATCCTGACCTTCAAAACGAAACTTTCAATCTTATTAATGTTAATTTTACATCACAAAACTTGTTGGGTCAACCCAACATAAAAGAACTTTTTGATCTTTTTGACTTTTGTATACTTGTCAATTTATTTTCCGCCTGTTACGGCAATTCCTTCAATAAATTGTTTTTGCAAGATGATAAATAAAACCAACATTGGCAGGATAGCTAAGAAGGAACCTGACATCAGGACCGGATAATTTGTTAGATATTGACCTTGAAGCGATGACAACCCGACAGAAAGGGTCATCGATTCCGGCGAACTATTCACAATCATTGGCCACATTAATTCATTCCAGCTCCAAAGAGTAGTGAAAATACCCAATGCAACCAATCCAGGTTTGGCGAGAGGAAGCATAATCTTCCAGTAGATTTGGAAATGGTTACAGCCATCGAGTCTGGCTGCTTCTTCCAGTTCTTTTGGAAGCCCCATAAAGAATTGACGCAGCAGGAACGTACCAAAAGCGCTAAACAATCCAGGTACAATGACCGCTTGCAATGTATTCAACCACCCTAATTTCACCATAATCATATATTGCGGCAGTAAAAACACTTGCCCAGGAACCATTAGCACAGATAACGCGAGCATAAACAAAATATTCCTGCCTGGAAATTCAATCCGGGCAAAGGCATAGGCAGCTAACGAACAGAGAAACAACTGCCCTGCCGTTCGTAAAATCGTAACAATAAAGGTATTATACATAAATTCGAAAAAAGGCAGCAGGCCAAAGACCTCTTTGTAATTCCCCCATTGGAAATCCTCCGGAATAATCACAGGCGGGACATGAATAGACTCAGCATAGGTTTTTAATGAAGTTAATATCATCCATAAAAAGGGTACGACCATAGCCACCGATCCTACTATAAGGACAAAATGGATAAGGAATGTTTTATTTGTCAAAAGCTGTTTCGATCTTTCCAATGAATATCCCTCCTTTAGTCATAATGAACCCACTTTTTCTGTAAGACCATTTGAATCGCTGTGATTATCAGGATAACGGATAATAAGAGAACAGCGATGGCTGCAGCGTATCCCTTATCGTTTAATACAAACGCATGCTGATAGAATAAATAAACAATCGATTGTGTATTTTCCAACGCTGTACTGCTTTTTCCAATCATCATGAAAATTAAATCAAACACTTGAAATGCCCCAATGAGCGACATAATGCTTACAAAGAAAATGACAGGAGAAAGCAGTGGCAGTGTGATTTTAAAGAACACCCTGATTGGACCGGCTCCATCCATTTCCGCTGCTTCGTAATAGGTCTTCGGAATTCCTTGAAGCCCAGAGAGGAAAATGACCATGTTATAACCTATTCCACTCCAGATTGCTACCACAATAATCGAATATAAGGCAATTTTCGGATCACTCACCCACTGTGGTCCCTTAATTCCGATTAATGATAAAAGATAATTTAGCAGTCCGTAATCTGAATTATAAAGCCATTTCCAAACCATCGCGATCGCAGCCGGCATGGTAATGACCGGCAAGAAATACAATGTCCGATAAACAGATTTCCCCTTAATATTCTGGTTCAGGAGAACAGCTATTAAAATAGATAAGAAAATCCCAATTGGGACAGTAACAATAATATATATCGTTGTATTCTTGAACGATTTTAAAAGATTGGTATCCTCAAGCATCCGCTTATAATTATCTAACCCCGTCCACTCATACTGTCCAAATGCTCCCCATTCGGTAAAACTAAAGTAAAAGGTCTGAATGATGGGCCACAGGTAAAAAATAACCAGGCCTAACATGAGCGGAGTAACCATGAGATAAGCCCAAAAGTAATCCGATCGTTTCCTTGTCTTCGTTAAGTTAGAAACCTTAAACTTGTTTTCCGCCTTCACTTCAACCTGTAGAGGAAGATCCTTCATTATATTCCCTCCTTTTTAGAAAAAAGAAGAGAAGAAACAAATTCTTCTCTTCAATTTTTCTATTTCTTTGATAAAGCCTCATTTGCCTTTTTCGTCAACTCTTTTACGGCGTCTTCCACACTTTCTTCTTCACTCCAAGCCTTTTTAAGAACGTCAATTTCATACTGCCAGATTTCCCCTGTGCTTTTCACACTAGGCAGTGGAACAGAGTATTCAACACCATCAATATAGGCTTGAAGGTTTAAAGTTGGAACGGCTTGAATCCAAGCTTCCTGTGTACCATTATAAGCAGGAATAACGGTTCCTGTTTTCGCAAACACCTCCGCTGCTTCTTTGGAGCCCAGGAACTGGACAAACTTCCATGCAGCATCTTTGTGCTTAGTATTCGCTGCAATGACATTGGATAACCCATGAATAGCTACCGCGCGCTGTTTTCCTTTTGGTACAACAGCAACGTCCAAATCAGGATTTTGCTTATACTCTGGAACCATCCAGGGACCATCAAACATCATCGCTACTTTACCTGAAGCGAAGAGTTCAGAAGCAGCTGTTTCCGTCATTTGCGCTTGTGTTGGCGATAACCCTTCTTTAATAAAGCTAATATTGAATTTGAGTGCCTCAATCGCCTCAGGTTGATCAAAGCCTACAGATTTACCATCCTCGGAAATAATATAACCGCCATTTTGCCAAATGAAATCATAATATCCGCCTTGGTTGCCCATTAAAGCTGCATAACCCCAAATACCCTTATCCTTATTTGTCAGCTTTGTAGCAACTTCCTTTAACTTGGCCCAATCCCAAGTCTCATCTGGATATGGCACGCCTGCTTCATCGAAGATTTTTTTGTTGTACCATAAACCTGTTGTATCAAAGTCTTTTGGTATACCATATAATTTTCCATCAACCGTGTAGAGATCTATTAGTGATTCCGGATAATTATCCAAGTTATAGTTATCTTCTTTTGCAAAATCACTTAGCGGGAGAATGACCTTCCCTTCTGCATATTGCTCAACATGAGCACCATTCATCCACATAACATCTGGCAAGGCCCCCCCAGTGGCAGCTGTTTCAAGCTTTTGGAAATACTGACCATACGGAGTTAGCTCTGTTTTCACTTTAATGTTCGGATTCTTTTCGTTAAATAACTTAATGATTTCTTCTACAGCAGGGACTTGCTTCTTATCCCAAAAACCATAGGTGATTTCTACTTTTTCATCTTTTGTAGTACCTGAAGTTGTATCACTATCACTGCATCCAGCTAACCCAATTAATCCTAAAATGACAGTTAAAAGCATTATTAGCCACTTTTTCATCCTATTCCCCTTCTTTCATATAATGTTTAGTAGATTACTAGCGAAATACTCCTAGCACTAAATTACATATACCCCTTTGATAACCCTTACATTTTTCATTTTTACTCTAGCTAAATTAAATTAGAAAGACATACGAAAACTGGTTTGTATAACGATAACCACCTCCCTAGATAACAAAGTATTTCTGAAATTTAATTTCTTATAAGTTATAGTCTTAAACTACGGTTTTTTATTGAGACACCCTTAAGATTTTATATTTTCTACTAAACTAGTATAAAAATCGTCAATGTTAATCGATTGACCCTGATTAATCCTAGATTCTTCCGCAGCAAATGCCATTAAGTGACTTCTTACTGACGCAGATGCAGAAGAAACACTGTCTTGCTTATTTCCAGATCGAATTTCGCTTAGAAAAGTTCTCATGATTCCGTTGTCTCCCCCACCATGTCCTCCAATAGGATTGTCTAACTTTATGACTGTTTCATGTTTCGAGAGGAAATTAAATATCGAAATGCTATTTTCCTCCATGTTTCCACGTATCTCGCCTTTTGTTCCCATAATTTGAACAATTCGTGTTTGTTCCCTCGTGAAACCACACATACTAAAGGTTGCTGTTGCTCCACCCTCGAATTCCATATTAACTACTTGATGATCCACTACATCATTATCGGAGCGGTATACGCAAATTCCATAAGGTGTTTCATTTAAGGCTTTTATGATGCCTTCATTCGAATCGTCTTCTGTAAATTTCTTCGCCCACCCTTTGCCCTCACCAAGATAATACCTGCCAGCATGAAAAGGACATTCAAGTTCAGCAGGACAGCCCTCTAAACATCTCTTCGGTGCCCCAACAGGTGCATTTTCTTCCTTAAAATGCATCAGGGAGCCATAGGAACTAACCCGCCTACAATCCTTCCCAATCACAAAAGAAATAATATCCATATCATGACAAGATTTTTGAAGGATCATCGGGCTCGACTTATCTTTATTATTCCAATTGCCACGTACAAAGCTGTGAGACATATGCATTACTTCTACATTTTCATTTAATTGCAGGGAGACTACCTCGCCGATTTCTCCTTTGGAAATGATGTTTTTTATTGTGGACCAGAATTCTGTATACCTCAAAACATGACCTATAGTTAGCTGCCGATTGTATTTTTTAGCCGCTTGTTCCATCGCAATGCATTCCACAGGATCGGGGGACATTGGTTTTTCCAAAAGAACATGATAACCTAGCTCCAATGCCTTCATGGTCGGTTTATAGTGATTACGGTCAAGTGTACAAATAATAGCGATATCCGCTATTTTTGATTCTTGGTTTAATATCTCTTCCCAGGACTCATAACAATGTTCTTTGGAAATCTGATGTCCTTGCTGAATGTTCGTTCTTCTTTCCTGATTCGGATCTGCCACACCGATAATATTTAATTCATTAGGATGACCTAAGGCATAAGGCGCGTATGCTCTTGCCCCTCTGTCCCCTGCTCCAATAAGGATTGCCGTCATTGGTTTCATGTTAAACACTCCCACTTTTTTATTTTCCAAATATTTTCCCGTTCTTATCCAAACGTTTTCCGATAACTTATAAAAAAAGAACCACTTAGGTTCGTTTTATATTAGATGATTCCCGAAGGACTAATTCAAATGGCAATGTTATTTTTATTGGAAGTTTAATTTTTCCTTCTACCATTTCCATAATGGTTTTAGCCGCCATTCTTCCCATTTCATATTTAGGGATATCTACCGTTGAAAGCTGTGGGGATGAATAGTTACCCATCTCAAGATTATCAACCCCGAAGAAAGCGATGTCCTCTGGAATTCGAAGATTATTTTCTCTTACAGCTCTCATAGCAGCGATAGCCATTAAGTCACTTGCACAAACCATGGCTGTCGGCAAACGCAATGGGTCCCGTTTAATCAGACTTTTCATTTTTTCATAGCTATTTTCCATTTTCCACTGTGTATTCATTACCCATTCAGGTTGGATAGCTAGCCCAGCTTCTTCCATCGCTAGTTGAAAACCTTTGAAACGATGCTCAGCATGTAAATCTTCAAAAGTTTGATGAACACCTCCACCAATAAACCCTATGTCTCGATGACCTTGTTTAACTAAATGCCTAACCACCATTTTGATCGATGCCACGCGATCGTAGTCGACTATCGCCATATTTTTATCAGTATAATAAAAGTCCAGCCCTACTACAGGTATATTTTGTTGAATATACTCGATAAGGCTATCATCAATCTTATCGATAAGAAGCAGCCCTTCAATCCCCAGGTCATGAATCGTCTTAAGAAGCAGCACCTCGTTTTCTATCTCATCCTTAGTAATACTAATCAGGGTGTAATCATTTTCAGATAATGAATCACGAATACCAGTATAAATGGTTGCAAAGTAAGGATTCGTTTCTGCTTGTTTTGGATTGGCTACCCAGCCAATTTTCATTGTTCTTGTGTTATTTTTCTCTTGCTTGTTGGTAACTAAATTCCTGGCATGCTGATTTGGTATATACCCTAACTCCTTAACAGCCTCCCAAATTTTTGCTTTTGTTTCCGAGTTAACATTTCTAGTCTGATCATTTTGAATGACTCTCGAAACAGTAGAAATTGATACACCAACGTGCTCGGCAATATCCTTTAATCTTATCACTATTAAAACACCTCTTAATTATGCAGTTAAGCGCTTTCTTTCATAGGATACCAAATTTTTATCCTTTTCCGGAAATACTTGTTAAATTTTTATCACGTATTGTAAGAGAGGTTTTTATAGAATGGGTCCATCTACTCACGAAATTGACGGGTTGTAGGTACAAGTATTATTAAAATAATAAGCTGCTTGACTGAAAATTGCAACTAATAAGAATATAACTCCTCACTATTAACCTGTCAACCCATCAACTTAAAATTATTTCACGGATTAGATTAATGAATCACTTATAGACTAAATGCCATAAGTGATTCAACGTTTATGTTAGTTCGGTGTAAAAGCGGCAGCGATCGCCCCGCACAATGGATATACAAAATTCAACTGGCATTCCATCTACATCAAAGGCTGTTCGTTCCAACAGCAGTGCTGGTTGGCCTTCCTCTGTTTGCAGGTACTCACTTTCGTCAGCACGAATGAGGACAGGTTCAAATGCCTCTTTTGCCCTCGTAACTACGATATTAAATTGTTGTGAAAATAAATCATATAATGAAATCTCGCCCACTTTGTTAAGCTGTTTTATATCTGAAACCACTCTTTTCGGAATAAAAGATGATTCCAAAATATACGGTTCATTATTGGCACAGCGAAGGCGTTTCATTTCAATGACATTCTCTTCTTCACTCAGCTGTAATGCTTCCTTGATTTTGGCATCCGGTTTAACTTCTTCTATTTTCAGAATGATATCCTTAGGATTCAATCCTTTTTCTTTTAACACTTTGCTAAAGCTGTAGAAACCCATCAATGACTGCTGCAGCTTCGGTTTGGCCACGAACGTACCTTTCCCTTGGATTCGGTAAAGTATTCCAGCCTGGACAAGCTCCTCAATCGCTTTTTTTGCCGTGTTACGACTAACACCAAATTGGTCCATTAACTGATTTTCCGATGGGATTTTATCGCCAGGTGTCCATTGTCCTTTTTCTATCGAATCCTTCAATCTTTGCATTAATTGATGATATAGCGGAATTAAACTTTCGTGTTGCAATGGTTCCATTTTTTAACTTGCCTCCAAACCATACTAACATTCTTTTAATAACCTAAATTATATCACCAACACTTGTAGAGTCAACCCAACAACTAGGAACTATAATTGAAACTTTTTACTCCACAAATGGAATTTAAAATGTGGTGGATTTCGATCATGCTCTCCAGGAACCATTTCCGGAATCGTTAACTGATCAGGATCATAAATCGATGTCCATGGCTCAGGAACCAAATAAGGAGGATGTGAATCCGGGAAACTTGCCCAGAGGAAGAAATTTTCTTCCTGATTATGATAGGATTCCAACAGGTCATTCGTCTTTTCAGCGATGAATGTATTGTAGTGGTATTCCTCAGGAATCCCCCACGTATATTCGATAGAAGGATCCATTGTTCCTGTTGGCGCCAAATAGTATTGCTCCCAGTCGGAAAAGCCTTTTTCCTCCAACCAGGCAACATAATGTTGACCCACTAAATTTTCCAAAGATCAATATCCTAAAACAGCGGCATGGATTCAAGCGATGGATACTTTTCCGTTGAGCGCGTTGGTTGAAAGTGGGCTTTGCCGACGAGAGCAGTCCGATAGCCATTATCCCTCAAAACTTTCCCTACTGTCTGTTTATCTTCACCTAACTTCGTACCCAAAGTCCACGCCCCATGCTGACTTGGATACATCCCCGTAATGATAAAAGACCTTGAAGGGGTACAGGTAGGATTCGGACAATAAGCACGCTGAAACGTCGTTCCTTCTCTTACTAATCGATCGAGTTTGGGTGTTGAAATCTCCGAGTTACAGGCTCCAATTGTATCAAAATGCTGTTGATCACTTGTAATCAATAAAATGTTTGGTTTTTTCATAGAGAATGCTCTTCTTAAACGTAGGAAATTCGTTTTGGACGGTTCTTGACTCATTCATGGACAAAAAGCGGTAAAATTGCATTTATTGTCCATGTTTCTCCATTGTTTTAAGCTTTATTTCAAAACTCTTTCCATTTGAATGGATAGAATCAATATGAATCACCACTTTTTTGCTAGATACTGAGGTTTTTACACCTTTGCTAGCCGCTATAACGGTAGGATTAGGAACTTCTATTTCCAGCTTCATTTTATCCAGTTTAAAAGTTGGGTCAGATACGGCGATTGTGATGGTATCACCTTCATTTTTTACAAGAATAGAAGCTTGATTATAGGATGTGACATTACTAACTGTCTTCTTTTTATCACGAAAGAAATTAAATCCCTTAATTCCAAGCTTCGTATTTTCAACGACATGAACATCTTCAGTATTAGATAATACCTGAATGCTCGGGCTCTTCGTATATTCTACTGTTTGGTTCACATTGAAATTAGGTAGTATCACATAAGCATAGGAAGCACTTTGTGGATTCTTTCCATGATCCAGTCCCAATGTAAAGAAATTCTTCGTTACTTTTGTATCTGGGTTTGAGGTACGAATTTTTCTTAGACTTTCCGTAACAGTCTCTTTAGTGACACTGATACTGGCGGTCTCAGGAAAATAATAACCTACCTGAGTTCCCTCAGCATCCGTATTAAAATTCATCCATTTTAAATGATATTCCCCATTAACCGGATCAGTTAATGATTGGCCATCATAAGTTCCTCCAACGATTGTGCTAGTTTCATTGGCATCAAACATTCGATTATCAATCGTTGAAATAACCTCTCTGCCCAGCTGATCTTGGATACCAGATCCTACTAACACGATTTCATCGTCAAACATAAAGGCTGACTTATTGGCTTCTGCATTTTTATAGACCACAAAGTCCTCAGGTAACAGCCCATCCTGTTTGTCCTTATAACCGATTTCGTCCCCAAGCTGGATACCAGAAACACCATAATTACCAAGCTTTACTCCGCCCGAAAAAGTATTGGTTCCTACTGGAAAATACACATAATCATTTTGTGAGGTCGAAGAGGCATAAAAGTTTAATGGATGAGTCGTATTTTCATAGAATAGCTTTCCACCATAGAGCTCTGGAATCGTTTTTCTTTCTTCAACAGGAACCGTTGTCCCAGGGAGTTTATTAGGGTTTATCGTGGCAAAATAATTTGCCCCAAATTGTTTCGTTTGATCTCGCCCAGACAGATACAAATAGTAGGCCCCGTCACCTTGGAACCACGGCATTAAATTTTCTCCGCTCATATATTCATACTTACTGATTCGATCAGAGCTTCTTGAAAAAGCAAAAGCATACGAATCTCTCAAATGGACAGTTTTATCCATTAGGTTAAAGGCAAAGTGGGCAGATTCTTCAATCCCATTTTTAGCCTCAACGCCGGAATCCTGGATTATTTGATTAAACCGAATTATAGTATCGTACGAGGTAAAGGAGCCGCTGGACAGCTTCCCTTTAGAAGAGTCAGCAATATATTTGATGTGTGATTTTAGCTCTTTACTCTCTTCGTCACCCAGATAGTTACTCAAATCCACCATTGCCTCAGTGATACTAGTGACATCCTGATACCCCGTGCCAGTCCTTGATAATGCCCTACCCTTCACGATTTCCATCATATAGCCTTCAAACATAACCGGTGAGAACCCTTTGTATACCCATTCTTTTACCGTTGG
>JAPSKD010000380.1 GCA_031177865.1 Bacillus sp. (in: firmicutes)
AAGAATCAGGGGAAGGTTACCGAAAATGGAATCATCTATACAAAATTGACCAAAACCTATACATCCGTCGGTACTAAATTTACAGAGAACATTTTTTTGAACCAAAGCGGATTGCCGGTTAAAGGCACAATCTTCACAATCAAAGGCGGGAAATCTACACTGCTGTTTAAAGAAAACTATCAATATGACAAGCTGAAGGCCGATAACGCCTTGTTCGATGTGGATAGTGTAAAGCTTCCTGAAAAGTAAAGATAAGAAGATAAGCGACTATCAAATGTTATATAAATTGTTTACAAGTTAGATACATCCAACCGATGGAATGTTACATGTGACCTCTATACTGAGATCAAGGTGATCGGCTTGATCATCAAATAATAATGAATCAAAAAGGAGAGTTTTATTATGATAAAAACAATTATCGCTGCATCCGTTATGACCACTGTCGCCCTTGCCCCAACTAATACACTGGTAACAGGCAATTCTGCTGACCAGTCGATCAAACCAGCTGTCTTTAGCGCTGTAGCAGCAGATTCTGCTGAATCGGAAAATAATTCGCTATTGTTGCAATATGTCAAAAAATCAGGTTATGATGCAAATGGTAATTCTCTTGGCTATGAGGAAACCTGGGGAGATCCGCTTACTTACAATCAAAGAACAGATGCACATTTTGAAGGAGGCGGCATGAGTTTTTACGCCCTTTACAATGGGACAACTTCAGCCAAGGTAGTAAAGGATGAAAAAGGTAACGTTACCGACGGTATCGTTGTAACCGCAGCTCCGGAAGACAGTGCTCCAAGTGGTCCATTATATGAGTTAATGGCAAAAGAATATCAAAAATCTGAATGGGAAAATGCCGGTACAGTAACAGAGGATGGCAAAAAACTTAAAAAAGTAATGATAGATCGTATCTCACATGAAGGTACATCTGCAGATAATATGAAGAAAGTCAAAGTTAGAGAAACAGTCTATCTGGAAGCAGCAACAGGACTTCCGGTAAAGAGTGAGGTTCATGAGGAGAAGAATGGGGCAATGGTGCTTCGAAATACTTTTACGTATGAATATGACCGGAAGGATAGAGATCAGGAACTGTTTGATATCAGCGACATGAATCTGAAGGATTATACATCCGAAGAAGTGAAGACTAACAACCCGCATCTCCCGATTGGAGGCAAGCTGCCTAATCCGATGGCTGATCTCGTAAGTGAAGGGACGATTACAGAAGCACAACTTACAGCCATTGATACGGCTCTTGGCCAAGCTAAACAAAACGGCTTTGATGAAAATAAAAGCGACGAAGAGAGGTTGAAAGAAGCCCTGGCAGGCATCGTAGCCGATGGCACCATCACACAGGAGAAGGCTGATATTGTCGTAAATTTATTTAAATAAGGAAACCTGTATGGAGGGGCGGTCCCAAAGTCGAAATGACTTCGGGGCTGTCCCTTTAAATTTTCTGTTTACTGGCTGTATCTGTTCAAAAGCATAGAAACCGCAACATACCATTCAGAACATCAGCTGCTTACTTTTATAGTTTATATATGACCATTAAATCTATAGGTTCTCATGGACATATGGTTGAATTGTATTATGAAACAAGTTCGATATTAATTACCTTAATTATCCTAGGTAAACTATTTGAAGCAAAAGCAAAAGGTCGTTCATCAGAAGCAATTAAAAAGTTAATGGATCTCCAAGCTAAAACAGCCATTGTTGTTCGAGATGGAATTGAAAAGGAAGTATCGCTCGAAGAAGTAGTTGTAGGTGACATTGTTTACGTCAAACCTGGAGAGAAAGTGCCAGTAGATGGTGAAATTGTAGAAGGACGCTCTGCATTAGATGAATCCATGTTAACAGGCGAAAGTGTTCCCGTTGATAAAACGGTGGGTGATTTAGTTATTGGTGCAACCATCAACAAAAATGGATTCTTAAAAATTAAAGCGACAAAAGTCGGAAGAGATACTGCATTAGCACAAATTATTAAAGTCGTCGAAGAAGCACAAGGATCAAAGGCACCTATTCAACGACTTGCTGATAAAATTTCAGGCATCTTTGTTCCAATAGTTGTGGGAATTGCTATAGTGACATTCTTGATTTGGTTTATCTGGATCAGTCCAGGGGTGTTTGCAGTAGCCTTAGAAAAATTAATTGCAGTATTAGTTATTGCCTGCCCTTGTGCACTAGGTTTAGCTACACCTACGTCGATTATGGCTGGTTCAGGGAGAGCGGCCGAATCAGGTATCCTCTTTAAAGGCGGAGAACACCTTGAAACCACACATCACATCGATACTGTAATCTTAGATAAGACAGGAACCGTTACTAAAGGTACTCCACAATTAACAGATGTTATTTTACATGAAAATATAGAGAAAGCAGAGTTTTTGTCTCTTATAGGTTCTGCTGAAAATCAATCTGAACATCCTTTAGCTCAAGCAATTGTTCAAGGAATAAAAGAAAAGAATATCCCTCTAAAAGAGGTTCAAGAATTTGAAGCTATTCCTGGTTATGGTGTGAGTACTATCGTAAACAATAAAAGGATACTAATTGGTACCAGAAGGCATATGGGAAGAGAAAATATTGATATTACTAATGCACTAACTCAAATGGAAAACCTCGAAAATAACGGAAAAACTGCAATGTTGGTTTCAATTGATGGAAATTACATTGGTATTGTAGCTGTAGCCGACACCATCAAAGAAACATCAAAACAAGCCATTCGCCGATTAAAAGATTTAAATATTAACGTAGTCATGATCACTGGTGATAATAAAAGGACAGCCGAAGCAATTGGTAAAGAAGTTGGCATTGATCATGTAATTGCTGAGGTTCTTCCAGAAGGTAAAGCAGAAGAAGTAAAGAAACTTCAAAAAGAAGGAAGAAAAGTGGCAATGGTCGGTGATGGTATTAATGACGCCCCAGCTTTAGCTGTTGCTGATATTGGAATGGCTTTGGGCACAGGTACCGATGTTGCAATGGAAGCTGCCGATATTACATTAATAAGTGGGGATTTAAATAATATCGCAGATGCAATTATTATGAACAAAAAAACCATTCGCAATATCAAGCAAAATCTATTTTGGGCCTTTGACTACAACGTAATTGGTATCCCAATTGCTGCAATTGGACTACTTGCACCTTGGCTGGCAGGTGCTGCAATGGCCTTCAGTTCCGTATCCGTTGTGCTAAATGCTTTGCGACTTCAAAGAGTAAAGCTCTAATTTAAATGAGACTAAAGAACAGGGGAGAAATTTAAATGGGGGAATTGGCTTTGGGGCAAAGCTTAACTCTAAACAGCTTATGACAATTTCTAAATATATGGGCGAAGATGAGGAACTTGAACTAACGACGTTTCAGCAACTTTATATAGAAATACCTGCGGACAAACAAGCAGAAATTATGGAAGAATTCAAATGTGTTGGTTTAGAATGTTATCCAGTCGGAAACTTCGTAAAAAGCTTGAGGACCTGTAATTTCTGTAAGGGAGAAGAAGAGGAAGGAATGCCAGTGGCGAAAGAGTTAAATCGTCGTATCGTAGGTAAACCAGTTCCATTTACGCTTAAGGTCGCTTATACAGGATGTCCCATTGGGTGTGGAGAACCAATGTTAAGTGACATAGGTGTTATGAAAATTAGCGATCACTATAACTTATACGTAGGAGGGCAAGCTAAAGGGAAAGATGCAGAAGTAGGTACCTTATTACTAGAAAATCTAACACCAGAAGAATTGTACGATGCCGTAGAAAAGATTATTTCTTTATATTCACAAATGGGTAAGAAACGGGAAACATTCTTTAAATTTATGAAACGGATAGACAAAAATCAGTTGATAAGTTAGCAGTCATTAACAGCAGGTTTTCTAAAACTTGCTGTTTTTTTGTATGCTTTTTTATCAAATATCTTTTTTTGAAATGTTATTTTTTTGACAATTTTAAAATATATTCATACAATAAAATGTTGGTTTAGGTTAAAATATTTGAATGTAAGAAACTAAGGTGGTTATTTGTATAAAGGGCAATTTCTACTACAGTAGAAAATGAGGTGATAAAAGTGTGTGTTTCAAATAACTTCATTGAGCAACAAGCTTATAAAATGACTGAAAAAATACAAGAAATTTCATTATACAAATTGGTAAGGATCGATTATTCAGGCGGCAAAAGTATATTATTGCAAAAGCAAATTCAGCATGGGAATGATTGTTGTGATATTCCTACCAATGGAGAGGCATTAATAGCCAAGTTAATACTCAAAGATAAGGATGGTACACTTTATTCTGTTGAACCAGATATAAATGGTTTAAGATTTGCCAAGGGCGAAATCAGTTATAGCAAATACAGAAAGTTACAAAAGAAAAATGATGTAACAATGCTCTTTTGTTTCATTGGAATCATTGGGTTTTTTGGTGTATCTATTTTGTTCTTAAGTAAACTCATCTAGCTAGAAACACAATAAATGCATGAGGGTGAATGATATTTTCCAGATATGTGGGGGAGTTTACAATCGGAATATTACACAATTTACTTCGGGC
>JAPSKD010000381.1 GCA_031177865.1 Bacillus sp. (in: firmicutes)
TTTGAGGCAAAATCAAAGCAGGTACAAGTAGATGTTTTTCCGCAGCTAACTGAAAGAGAACGAGAGGTGTTAGATCATATTGCCAGAGGGGAGAATAATGCCGAAATTGCCAACGTTTTAGGATTAAGTCAAAAAACGGTCCGAAATCATGTTTCCAACATTTTGAGTAAATTGCATGCTAGCGACCGTGCACATGCGATTATCATGGCAAGGGAAGCTGGATTAGGTAAGGATAGGGAATAAATCCTTAAGGAGCCTTTTTTTAAGGGTTCTTTTTTATAAGGCTGTGTTAAAGGAGACTGTTGATTTTAGAACCTGTTGATTGGAGCGAAAAGGCGCTTGACTCCTGCGGGATGAACGAGCTGAGTGAGACCCCGCAGGTCGGAACGACCGAGGAGGCGGACGGGCGAGCCCGGAAAGCAAAGCGCCTGGAAGCGCAAATCAACAGCCAGGTTTAACACAGCCTTTTATAAAAAAACTTCCCGACCTGGGCGGGACTGTGGTCACAAGACGCCGGGACGCCGGGATTGATACAGTTAGGTTAATAAAACGAAAGGAAGTTGATAGTAATGAACCTAAACAAGGTGATTCGTTTGTTAGCCATTTTCAGTATCATTGGAGGTTTTTTTCGCGCTCTTATGTGCCCGCTGGCATTAGTATGGGGGATGAATAGCCCGCAAGAATTAACAGCAGGAGTCCTTGGAACGTTATTTATGGGGTTAGGTATTTTCGGATTGTATTTCTCAGCTCATAAGGAATTCGGAAAATTGGGGTTTACAGCGTTTATCCTGTATGCATTTGGCAGCTTTGTACTGATGGGAATGGTGTTTACGAGCTTAGTGTTTGCGGTATACGATCCCAAAGTATTACAAATGGATATGCCGCCGCTGCCGATTTTAATTGCAAGTCCGTTGATGATGCTCTCAGTCATGCTTTCTATGATATTACTTGGTATTGCGGTTTTAAAGACGAAAGTGTTTTCTAAAGTACCTGCTATTTTGATTTTACTTGCGCCGATTCTAAACTTTATTCCAGTGGTTGGTGATTTATCAGTCCTTGCTTGGGGCATTCCTTTTATGTGGTTTGGAATAGAAGTATTAAAGAAATCACGAGGAAATGTGGTAGTAGAAAATATATCTGTTGAGCAATAAAGAGAAGGGCATCCCCATCATTGTGGGATGCCCTTCTCTTTTGTTAAATAGTATTGTTCAGGATGTAATTTATAACTTTATTCCTATAAAAGAATAATATTTATTTGTTTTTTCGGGAAAAAGGTTGGATAGTAATTTGTTTCTAGCAATATTAAAATAATTTTACAGTATAAAAATACGTAATTATTAATAAAAATACATATGATTTTGGGGGATATTTTATGAAGAAGAAAAAAATCGCAGGTCTGTTAGCGGTGAGTTTACTTACGGCTATTCCCTTTTCTACAGGATTTGCTGAGGGACCGAAATGGACAAATGTAAATGCATATGAGGAGCAGGATGGCAGCAAGTTTAATAGTGAAAACTATGACTTTATGAAATTTTCACAAGTTGGGGCTAAATTGACAGCGATTGAAAAACAATCCAATCGTGTAAAAGTAGAAGTACGCGGGACCTCTGCTGATGGTCATCCTCTTTATGTTGTTACAATTGCAGATCCAACTACACAAGGAAAGTTCGGAAAATTCCAATCCCTTAGAAAACAAATGTTCAAGAATCCTGGGAAGGCTCAGGATTGGATTGCGAATAATCCTGATTTTAAAGTGCCGATTATGATTAATGGCTCAATTCATGGTACCGAGTTTGTAGGAAGTGACGCGGTTATCCAATTAATCGAACGCTTTGCAACACAAAATGATGCAGAAACGAAAAATATTTTAGAGAATAATATTCTTATTTTTAACGTTGTGCATAACCCTGATGGCCGCGTGGATGCCACACGCTTTAACGGGGAAGGTATCGATTTGAATCGTGACTTTATCACCCAGTCTCAGCCTGAAACCCAAGAAATGGTCGGCTTGATCAAAGAGTGGAATCCAATGGTGTTCCTTGATACCCATGGTTATGTGAAGGATTATGGACCTAACCTGCAGGGATTAATTGAACCATGTACGCCGCCTCATAATCCTAACTATGAGTATGACCTTTATAATAAGTGGGCAGTGGATCAGGCAAAAGCAATGGAAGCAGAAATTATGGGAGACAAGAACAGTTTTACAGGCAATTTGTATAAAAGTATGGAGGGAGTATACGTACCACAACGTGACGATGCTGCTGGCTGGGATGATTATCCGCCAATTTTCACCCCAATGTATGCGATGTACCATGGTGCATACGGCCATACGTTAGAAGCTCCAACAAACGACTTGGATGGAGTACGCTGGATGTATAATGCCATCATGGGTGCCTTGAATTTCGCTACAGAAAATAAGCAAGCCATGATCGCAGACCAAATTGAGATGTTCAAACGCGGCATTAACTTTAATCATCCTTTCCATGAAGAAGGATTCTTCCCTAATGCTTACATTTTGCCAGTTGATGAAGAAGATCCGACGGTAACAATAAAGGCTGTGAAGCATTTACTTAATAACGATATTGAGGTAAAAGAAGCAACGAAAGCATTCACGGTTGATGGAAAAACCTACCCTAATGGAACGTATCTTGTGCAGATGGACCAAGCGAAGGCTGGATTAGCCAATACAATGCTGTGGGATGGTGAGGACATTTCAAACGATACACCGGCTATGTATGATATTTCTGCATGGAGCCTGCCTGAGCTTTGGGGCTTTGAGGCAGTTGAGACATACAGTCCTGTAGACGTTACAGCTAAACAGGTTAACCAAGTGACTGTTCAAGGTACTGTAACAGGTAAAGGTCCTTACTTGATTCCGAATAGTTCTGTAAAAGCGATTGAATTAGTAAATAACTTGCTTAAACAAGGAGTAGCTTTATCACGCAGTGAATCGGGCGATTTTTATACGGCTGCTTCAGCCAATAAAATCTCAGCAGCTGTGAAAGAATCTGGTCTCCAGATTGGATCGGTTGCAAGTATACCAGGGGAAGCTGCCGAGGTATCTAGTTTACAGGTAGCCATTTTGAAAGATGGCGGTATGGGGAAGGTTCAGTCTCATAGCGGAACAAAACTTGCCTTGAAGAGACTAGGTTTTGAAGTGACAGAAGTGACACCTGTTGAAGTAGCAAAAAAAGGTTTAGAAGGCTTTGATGTGTTTGTTTATAGTGGGACAGAAAGTCTTATTTCTACTAACTTATCTGCCGCAAACAAAGAATTTGGATTCCAAAACTCGGAACAGCTAACAGCATTTCAAGGCAACGTTAACAGTTTTGTTGACAATGGAGGAAAGTACATTGCAGTAGGTGCTGGTGCATCCCGAGCATCCAAAACATTAGGTTTGACCGACAACGAGATTCATAGCGCTGGATCAAACAGTAACGGTATTGTGAAGGTCAATTATGAAGGTACTGGATTAACAGCAGGATATGACCAGGACGACCTAGGGTTTGTTTACCGTCCAGTGTGGTATACGATTACTGGAAATGATGAAGTAGGTGCTACGCTGGCAAATTCGGATGACTTCTTTGTAGCAGGTCATTGGAGAGGTAACAAAGCAGAGGCCAAGGGTAAAGCTGTCATTGTAAAAGAAGAAAATAAGGACGTCACCCTTATAGGTTTAGAGGCAGGGTTCCGTGACCATACCGATTACTTGTTCAGACTGCTTTCCAATGCCATATTTGAAAAATAATTATGGGCAAAGCCTGGTTCCACTATGGACCAGGCTTGTTTTTTGAAAACTTTAGATTAATTTCTGACCTAGTTCCATTTGTATAAGACAGTTAGTGAGTACCCCTGCATCAATCCCGTTTACTAAATAATATTTTTCTTTATAAATCGCATAGATAAATTTTTTAATATCTTGTTCGTTGTTTTGTAGTCTTTTTATAAAAAGATTTAGTGGAACCGCCTCATCTTCATTATGTAGTGGTGGTTGGAGGTAGCTGATTCCTTCTGACTTTTTAAAACCATTCCTTTTATAAAATTCATTTCTCTTCTTACAATTATCTTTCTCTTCCTTCGTATGGACCAGATCCACTGTTTCTGTTTCTAGGATAATTGCGTTTAATGAAGAGTTTCCTGCTGCAATAGCATCTTCGGTAAATAACTCTTCCATTTTTGCTAGTGTTTTCGAACCCCTCCCTTTACTTCTAGCCAGTGGATTTGTTGCGATATAAACAATAAACCCCGCATTAACTTCCTCTAAATAGTGGCCTGTTGCGAAAGAAATAAGTTCCTCTCCTTCAAAACCTATTAGGAAACGAAAATTGTTAGGCTTTCGATGCCGCGCATAATGCAAACCATTTAAAAATGTAGTATGAGGTTCTCTCACAACAATTGGAAATGCTAAATCATATAATTTAAAAACCCTCTCTATGTGGCTTAAGTTATCTTCAGTTATCTCATCCCAGCGAATATTCATAATTAAATCACCCTCACTATTCATCGTACAACA
>JAPSKD010000382.1 GCA_031177865.1 Bacillus sp. (in: firmicutes)
GAAACCGTACCGCAACTGAGAAATTTAAATTATGGTTAAAAGAAAACCAAAAAGAATTCGGTGTCTATGTAGACATTGAATTTATCAAGGAAACCGAACAAGTTGTTAATGTTACTTATACAGAAACGGCTAGGTAATGGTGGCCGGCCAGGGGTCCATGACAGTGTTTATCTTTTGGTTTTATAATGCAATTCAGCAAACTGTTTAAACGAGCGAACATCGACCAGCGTGAGTTTGCTTTCCTGGTCCCCTGGCACAAATAACGGTATTCCCTGCCCAATGATTGTAGGAGCAATCTGGATAATAAACTCATCCACCAGCTTTAGTAGTGGTTTCAGTACTTCTCCACCGCCGACGACCCAAATGCGTTTGCCTTCCTGCTCTTTCAAGGACTGGGTGAAACCTGCAATATCTTCATTTATAAACGTTACATGTTCATTCGAACCCGTCATGGTACGCGAGAAAACATAGCATGCCTTACCCTCATATGGGAATTTTTCAGGTGAAAGAATGGCAATCTGTTCATATGTACTTCTTCCCATCAGAATCGTATCGACACTATCGTAAAATTCCTGATAGCCCGTTTCCTCCTCTCCCTCCGTCCCAAATAACCAATCCAATGAATGATTTTCACGTGCGAGATAGCCGTCCAAACTGATGGCACCGTAAAATACTAACTTGCTCATATTTTCACCTTTTCCTTCCAATGTATAGGATGTGAGAGGAGACTCCTAGGGTGTAAGGATCATTTGCTTTTTCAATAAGCAAATCAATGACTTTTCCCCATTCTTGTTCTCCTTTATCCCTCCAATAATTCCACTGCTCATTTGTCAAAAATGAACCTATATTTGAACCAATTAATTCTATACTTTCAAAACCTTGTGCCTCCATGAAGGGTTTGATGTCTTCAATTGAAAAGTAGTATGCACCAGTAAACCTTCCCTCATCTTGATGGTTAAAACAACCTGATTGTGAAAACTGTTGGATGGTGTCGATAGTATGATTTGGTTTCCACTTTTCAGGATATAAGAGGGATGTCAAAATATGTTTGACTCTCGGCATAAATGCAACGAAAACCAATCCATTCCTTTTTGTTACTCTATGTAACTCATTAACTGCTTGGATCCTGTCCTGTTCTTCCTGCAAGTGATACAGCGGGCCGAGCATTATGGAAGCGTCAAACTGCTCATCATCAACCATGGATAATGCTCGTGCGTCAGCCTGGAAAAAGCCATTAAATTGCCCGCTTAGATTTAGCTCCTTTGCTTTGTTTTGGGCAATCTCCACAAGTCTTGGTGTTAAATCTGCCAGCGTTACCGTATATCCTTCTTTAGCCAGCTGCATGGAATATTTACCTGGCCCAGCGCCATTATCTAGTATATGACCCGTTTTTGGTATGTACTTTTTTATATAATGCCAATTCACTTGGAATTCTATTGGTTCTCGTTCAAGGCGTCCCCATTCATCAAACTTGTTGTAATAATGAATGACACTGCTCATACGTACACATCCTCTTATTCTCTTCGTTTTTCATGCATGAATTTCATCCACTTTTTCTGTTTCAGACTAGAAATATAGTATCCTCCCAGCGCAGCCGCTGTCCCGCCAATGGATAGGTTCAATATGAGCGAGTGAGAGGTATAAATACCCGCAAGGACTCCGATGATTCCGAGTACGATTAGCTGAAAAAAATGCTTTTTATTCGTTTCAAAAATCATAAATTGAAATTGTCTGCGTTGCTCTAGTACCTTTACATCTTCGAGCCTTTGGGGTGCATGTAATAATTCTGTAACCGAATGAATGAGCTTAAACGCAGGCTGTGATTGAATCCATTTCCATATTAAGGACCATTTATTGTTGCCCTGTTTGCTCAGCCACTCCATAAAAACCGGTTTTCCTAGATCCATTAGTTCCGCCTCAGGGGCGAGATTACGGATCATCCCTTCTATCGTGACGAACGATCGTCCTAAAAAAACAAATCTAGTGGGAACCTGAATCGGCAGGGCTTGAATCGTATCGTTCATTTCCTTTTTAAACGCCATTATATCCATTTGCTTTAATTGTTCCGGTTCGAAGGAAACCAACTCTGCCAACAGCTTTTCGATCGTTCTCGAATCCGCTTCTGGGAGCAAAAATCCTAGTTGAGATAAGCAATCAACCGCTTTGGAATAATTTTTCGAAAGAAAGCTTTCAATTAAGCTTTGAAAATGAGCTGCGTCCTTCTTACTGATTTCACCAATCATTCCAAAATCGAGCAAGATGATTTTTCCGTCCTTTGTAACGAGAACATTTCCTGGATGAGGATCGGCATGAAACGTTCCAGGCTCCAACCATTGGGGAAGGAAAACTTTCATCAGCCTTTGTGCAAGCTCTTCACGGCTTACAGCTACCTCCTTCAATGCCTCGATGTCCGTAAGCCGGATTCCTTCTACCCACTCCATCACCAGTACCTTTGACGTACTAAGCTCCGAATACACCGATGGAATTTTCACAATATCCATATCCTTAAATCTCTCTCTAAAAAACAAAATTGTCTCGAGTTCCTTTGTATAATCAAGCTCTCGTTCGATTACTTGTTTTAGTTCCTGAAATAGGACTTTAAAGTTTATAAACCCTTTCGGAATCGGAACAAAGTGGTCAGCAAACCAAATGATAACCGCTAAAACCTTGAAGTCCGTTTGGATAATGCTGTCGATATACGGGCGTTTCACTTTTATCGCGACCTCTGTGCCGTCCTTGAGCACACCTTTATAAACCTCTCCAATCGAGGCGGATGCAATGGCTGTTTTTTCAATGGAAAGGAAGTTTTCATGATCAAGAATTTTATCAATTTCGCTCCAGTCAGAAGGTGGTACTTTGTCTGTGAGGTCTTCGATTTGACTAATAAAAGTCTTCGGCAGCAAATCCGCACGCGTACTCAAAAACTGTCCGACTTTAATCAATAAGCCTTCTAATTCAAACAATGTATTTCGATACCGCTCCCCTATTTGTCCCCAAAGTTTTTCCCACTCCTCTTTCGGTTTCCTGCGAATCTTGTACCAGTATATTTGTAAGAAAATGCCGAAAGCCAGTGAAAGTACTTTTGACATGCGGACGAGCTTATTTCTCTGTTTCAACCAGTTTCCCCCCTTAAAACGTATCCGCTACTAAATTGCTAAACTCCCTTAAATAATGAAGATAATTACTGCCTCCGTAGTTATATCGTTTATTGAACATTTTCGCGACAACGACATTGTATTCTGGAATCACTAATAGTGTCGGTCCGGTCACGCCGAGTATTTGATAAGACCCTTTAGGGACTCGTTCGCCCAATTCACTGTGTTGGGCCGGAGTACCTTGTACAAACCAGAACAAGCCGTTTTGGGGCAGATCTTTATCTTGGTATTTTGGGCTTTGGACTTGAGTTGCCAGTTGAATCACCTCTTTTGGAACGATGTGCATTCCATTAGTCAAATGGAGATTTCCCCATAATGCAAACTCACGAGCCGAGGTATGGAGATTGGATTCCATCCCGTCTTTTGTTTGTCCTAACTTATAGGAGGCAGGCTCATCGGGATGATCAACGACCTGAACCAACTTTTCATTTGGCTGTGTCTGCCAAGCCGTTTGGTTAAAACCTAATGCCTTGAATACTCGTTCTTCGAGGAATTCGGGAAAACTTTTACGATAAAGCCTGTTTACTAGTTCGGTCATCATTAAGATGTTCATCCCTCTATACGCCCAACTCTCACCTGGCGCAAACTCTCGAAAAATCGTTCCATCCTCTTGTTGATGTAACCCGTGAGAATGGGTAACCAAATGCCTAATCGTTGTTTTTCCTAGTAGTTCCTTATCGTATTCTTTAAAATATTCAACTGCTAAGTCATCCAAGCTATTAATTTTACCTTCATACAAAGCATATGCTATCACCAAACCTAGATAACTTTTTCTTGCAGAAGCAACATTAAATTGGGAGTTTTCATCAATGGGGCGGGAGTTTTTTGTGTTAGAATGATAGCCGCTATAGTGCTCTAACACGATTTTGTTGTCCTTGATGATTACAATTGCTGTCCCGCTGCTGTGGTTCCATTCTTTTATATCTTCTATGTACGAAATTAATTTTTGAAAAATAGTAGCCACACACCTTTCTAGTATTCTTTTATTCTATATTTATTTACTTTTCCCTTTATTGGAAAAGGGTGTAACTCTTATCCTACTACTTGAATACAATATATAGACGCAAGGAAGCACCTCGCGTTACATGGACTGACTTTTTCAAGTCAGCTTTTTTTGTTTTCTGGTTTAATCATTTACGTGCCCAACCCTCCTAAGATCTGGATGTGGCCGTAAAATTATAGCAGGATTTCCCACTTTAATATCGAATAAAATGCTAGTGAAAAAAAGGAGGTATACATATGAAGCGACGTCATGAAGTATTGTTTAACCAATTAGAAAGCTATCGAAGCTATATTTTAGGGGTACTAGAAAATGTATCAGACCTCCCGAGGGGCGTCGTTCGCCTCGGAGGA
>JAPSKD010000383.1 GCA_031177865.1 Bacillus sp. (in: firmicutes)
GACGAGGTATTAATTCACTTAAATCCCTATTTTCCAGAATAAAATCTTGTTTGTGCTTTTTTGATTTTGGGTTTATGATAATGATGTACTTAAATGTTAAGGAGTTGATATTTGTGAGTTATGCAATAGACCCGGACCCTAGTAGTAAGGGGAAGTCAGCGTTATCTTTGAATTGGATTCTTCAGGAATATCAGCTCTTAAGAAGGTAGTATGGCTTCCTCAAACAAAGTAAGTGAGGAGGTTTTAACATGTTGGAGATTTATAAAAGCACCGAAACAAAAGTACTTGAACAGGTTGAGAAAATTACAAAGGGCTGCTGGGTAAATATGTATGCCCCCACCGAAGAAGAGATTAACAGGGTTGCAGATGAAGCTAACATCTATGTTGACTTTATAAGAGACGCTCTTGATGACGAAGAGCGCCCGAGAATTGAGCGTGAAGATGGGCAGGTTTATATCATTGTCGATTACCCCTATATTACGCACGATGATGCAGGATTCCCTATCTATGAGACCATCCCGATTGGGATTGTTTTAACGGATGAATGTATTCTGACTGTATCTTTAAAGGATACACCAATCTTAGAAGTTTTTAAGAATAATAAAATAAAAGAGTTTTATACCTTTAAAAAGAACCGATTTGCCCTTCAAATTCTCGCTATCATTACATCCTATTATCTTCGTTATTTAAAACAAATTAATAAAAGAACAAATGAGATTGAACGGGAACTTCATCAATCGATGAAAAATAAAGAATTGTATGCATTTCTAGCATTAGAAAAGAGTTTGGTTTATTTTACGACTTCCTTAAAGTCGAACAAAGTGGTTTTAGATAAAATTCTTCGTTTTAGTTATATTAAAATGTACGAAGAAGATAAGGATTTATTAGAAGATGTAATGATTGAGAAAATCCAGGCGATTGAGATGGCCGAGACGTACAGCTCTATCCTTAGCGGCATGATGGATGCTTTCGCTTCGATTATATCCAACAACGTAAATATAGTTATGAAATTTTTAACATCATTCACGATTATTCTATCGTTCCCAACGATTGTTTTCAGTTTTTACGGCATGAATGTTGATTTACCGCTGCAAAATAGTCCACATGCCTTTTGGATATCAATAACTGTTGCATGTGTTTTATCTACTTTAACGGCATTAATTTTTTGGAAAAAGAAATACTTCTAACATGCCAAACTGCAAAAAACCGTCACCACTATGTTGACGGTTTTTTTTATGCCCTTTTTTCAATTAATTGGACAGACATATAAACAAATTTTTTTCCTATCGATACACTATAACAAAAGGTTGAAAGGGGGATAATTATGGGAATTGTTTGTTTATGTGGCGTACGAGTGGGGCTTGATGGAGTTGCAGCGGTTCGTATGAATCAACAAGTAACATTTACAGGTGAAACGGGAACTCGAAGAGGAACGTTAACATACACTGCGGATGTTTGTAATCAAGACCTAGCAACATCGTTTGTAACAATTACTTTTGATCAGACAAGTAATGAAACACCAGACAGAAGTTTCACTGAAACTTCAACAAGCATTACTTCTGTCCTATGTAACCAAGAAGACGGAGTCTGTGAAATTACTGTAATGGGAACAATGAATGTCAATGGTATTACTCGAAACTTTACCGCGGTGTTCCGTGATATTGATAACCCAAATGCTATGGACAATGTTCAAAGTTTTGTTATTACAGGATTCTTCAGTCAACAGGGTGCATCACCAGTTCCTGGAGGTTCGATTGTGAACCAAGGATGCCAAGAAGTGTAGTTTGTATTTGATAAGGTAGAGGCTCTGAAGGACATCTTCAGGGTCTTTTTTAATGGAATCGAAAAAATTTCCCAACATTTCTGAGCATTTTTTTATTCCTTTATTCTGAAAATTACAAATATAATAGAGAAACAGGTACAAGCCTGGAGTTGAAAAGTAGGGGAGAATGTGGATGAAAAAGAGAAAAGTAGTAGGAGCGTCAGTACTTAGCTTTGTAATGGGGGTATCTATGTTTGCAACAGGTGCCTTTGGCCAACAGCCAAACAGCCAGGAAGAGTCTTTGCGGGTTATCATTCAAGGACCATCTGCGGATAAGGCACAAGCGAAGAAGAACGTTGGGGTACGCTGGGATTTTGGGTCAGAAGGTTTTACTGCAACTGTTAACAGCAAGCAATACCAGGCATTATTAAAAAACAAAAATTTAACCATTGAAAAAGTAGAGGAAGTCCAGCTTGCACCTAACAAAGAAGCTGCTGCTAAGCCGGGTGGATCTATAAATTCTGGTCCAAGTGATCGAACCCCATGGGGAATTCAAGCCATATATAATGATCCTGCTATTCAGTCAACCTCTGGAGGCAATGGGATTAAGGTGGCAGTCCTTGATACGGGCGCCAATACAAGTCATGCAGACTTAACAAATAGAGTTGAGCAATGTAAGGATTTTACACAAGCTAAATCACCGCTTATTGATGGAAGCTGTTCAGATGGAAATGGTCATGGAACGCATGTAGCTGGTACGGTACTTGCGGATGGCGGCAGCACTGGACAAGGTATATATGGTGTAGCACCAGAAGCGGACCTCTGGGCATATAAAGTATTAAATAACCGCGGCTCTGGCTATTCAGATGATATCGCTTCTGCTATTCGTATGGCGGCTGATGAGGCAACTAGAACTGGTTCGAAAGTAATTATCTCAATGTCTTTAGGTTCAAGCGTAAAAGACTCACTGATTTCTAGTGCTGTAGATTACGCCTATGGGAAAGGGGTATTAGTGATTGCAGCAGCTGGAAATGATGGTCCTTCAAGCAATACAATTGGATATCCGGGAGCATTAGTCAATGCTGTAGCAGTAGCTGCATTAGAAGATGTTCAGCAAAACGGTACATATCGTGTCGCTGATTTCTCTTCTCGTGGAAATCCAAATACAGATGGTGACTATGTCATTCAAGAACGTGATGTGGAGGTCTCTGCCCCTGGTAGAGCAATTGAGTCTACATGGCATGATGGTTCCTATAACACTATTAGTGGAACGTCAATGGCTACACCGCATGTATCAGGATTAGCTGCTAAAATTTGGGCTGAAAGTCCTGCGATGTCTCACACGCAACTTCGAAAAGAGCTTCAAGACCGTGCTAAACTTTATGACATTAAAGGTGGAACAGGCGCAGCCATAGGGGATGATTATGCATCAGGATTTGGTTTCCCAAGAGTAAAATAATAGCATAAAAAACCATCTGTTTATTGCGAACAGATGGCTTTTTTATTCTATTTAGCAATTTTTTCAAATCATCTGAATAAATAGATGGAAGAGGTGGTTTAGATGTTATAAAATGATAGGAAAAAGGATGAGCTTCTAAAGGTGGTGTTGCTATGGAATTCGGACCATTAATAAAATTCTACAGGACCCAAAAAGGGATTACACAGAAAGAACTTGCTGCTGGAATTTGCTCTATCCCTCATTTAAGTAAGATCGAGAACAATTCAAAAGATGCTAATGGAGAGACTATTTCTTTACTGTTAGAAAGACTTAAAGTGAGCTTTGAAGAAATGGAAGAAAAAGAGGAGTTAATAAAAAGCCTCTTAAAAGATTTTGCAGAGAAAATTAACTTTTATTTACGTGAGGAAATAGAAATAATATTTAATAGGTTAAAAGAAATAGAACATGTTATCCCATTTTCTGCTCATATGTATTCATATGAATTATATAAATATCGGTATCTATTATTCAAGGGATTACTTTCAGAAGCAGATGCTCAACGGGATATTTTATCCAAGCAAAAGAAAAATTTTTCCCAACATGAGAAGTATTTATTTCGCTATTATAATGCTGTATCCTTAATGTATAAGGGTCATTATAAAAAGGCTGATAAAATTTTCGACGAATTATTTGTAGAAAATAACAATGAAACAACGAATGGTGAATTCCTATACCACTGGGCTTTTGTAAAGAGTTCGCTTGATCAGCCAGGACATGCCATACACTTTGGCAGGTTAGCACTGCAAATCTTCATGAATCAGCATAACTTTTATCGAATTCTTCATACTTTAATGCTTCTTGGTATTAACTATACCAATTCAAATATTTATGAGGAAGCGCAGGTTTGTTTTAACCATTTAATTCGAAATGCAGAATTGTTAAAGGAAGAAAGAATGCTTCCACAAATCTATCATAATATGGGTTACTTGCAAGATAAAATGAATAATGTTAAAGAGGCATTAATCTATTATGAAAAAAGCTTATCTTTACAACCAGTAAAAAACCAACACTATGTAGTAACTTTGTATGGAATCGGTGAAATTAATTACAATTTAAATTTAATTGAGAATGCTAAGGAATGTTTTCTTCAAGTCAAGTCTCTTTCAAAAAATATTGGTACTAAAAAACATGGTCTTTTAGCTGAATTTTATTTAATTCATATGGATTCTCCGGAAAAAGCTATGAAATATTTAGAAATGAAGGTAATTCCCTACTTAGAGGGATCAAAAGAACATAAGGAAGAAATG
>JAPSKD010000049.1 GCA_031177865.1 Bacillus sp. (in: firmicutes)
TGGCGAACACGAAATGTTTATCTTAGGATGGACGACAGTAACAGCTGATGCGGACTATGGTCTATATGCTTTATTCCACTCTTCTCAATTCGGTTCTCCTGGTAACCGTTCATTCTATAAGAATGAACGAGTAGATGAGCTTCTTGACTACGCTCGTTCAGAATCTGATCAAGAAAAACGTAATGAAGCGTACAAAGAAATCTCTGAAATTCTAGTTGAAGAAGTACCTATGGTTTACTTACAGCATCCAGACTTCGTTCATGCGATGAATGGTGTTGAAGGATTGTTCGTAAACTTCAGCGGAACTCCATTCTTCAACAAAGTAGAATTCAAATAATATAAGATTCATACTCTTATAGAAACGAAAGAGCCCTCGACCACTTCTAAGTAGTCGAGGGTTTTTAATGTTCGTTTTTATTGATTTTCCACCATCAATGCAGCGATCTGTTGTTCATTTTCTTGGTTGGAGTTTTCAAGCTAATCAATCACTAGCTGTTGTCGTTCTTTGCTGTAGTTTTGACTTAGTTTTGCTTTTGCTTCTATTTTGGTAATGTGAATTTTAAATGGGTCAATTCCCTTCCTCAATCCTTCGTTATAGGATGGGTCAACTCCACTGAGATTGTATTCTGTAATTTTTGGGAGTGTTGTAGGATTATGTTATGAATTTTATTCAAAGTGTAGTGTTTTTGGGGATTATAATGGGATTCTTGCTGGAGGTTTCTCGACTCATTTATCCTTTATCCACCCTCTATTGGACATTTCCTGTGGATTTCTATGTTCATTTGTCTTATATACAGCTTCTATTAGACATTTCTTGTGGATTTCTTGACTCATTTGTCTTTTATCCGCCTTCTATTGGACATTTTTTATCGATTTCTCGGCCCATTTGTCCTTTATCCACCTTCTATTGGACATTTCTTGTGGATTTCTCGGCTCTTTTGTCCTTTATCCACCCTCTATTAGACATTTCTTATGGATTTCTCGGCCTATTTGTCCTTTATCCGCCCTCTATTGGACATTTCTTGTAAATTTCACGCCTCATTTGTCCTTTATCCACCTTCTATTGGACATTTCTTGTGGATTTCTCGGCCCATTTGTCCTTTATCCACACTACAACAGACACATCATGTGGATTTCTCAAGCTAAATGAATTTTATCCACCCTCTCATAGAAATTCCTGTGGATATTACCGAGCTAGATATTTCAATTATTTCACCAAAAACAACGTTAATCCTTTCTTGGATTAACGCCGTTCATTTATAATATTATTTTTATACCCTATATTAAATAGGTAACTGATTGTCCAAGTGCAATGATACAGCTTACTGGAAATGTGGAATCACTCGTTCTCCAAGTTCTTGAATCACTTCTTCTACTGGACGTTTACTCTCTTTTAAGTTAATGATGATATGATTTACCCCCGCTTCCTGATAAGCATAGAGGTAATCCAACAAAAATTTATATCCCGTTCTAAATCCAATTTGGATAGGCTTAGGGGCTTCATTCGCTCTTTCTGATAAATCAAGGGCTAATGGTTGGATAAATGGTTTAAATTCACCGCTTACGCGTCGCCAATCTTGAATTAATTTACGCTGAGAAGCTACGTCTTGCGGATAGAACAACCAACCGTCCGTATGAGCTCCTAACCATTCAATTGACTGACCAGCGTATCCAGTCCCTAACATAGGTATATCAGATAACAGTGGTTTTGGTACAACATCTCCTTGAGTCATTTCTACCCTTTTGGTATGAATTTCTGGGAAGGTTTCTTTCCATACTTTTCTCATCACTTCGATGGATTCCCTAAATAGCTCGCCTCTTTCTTCTCGGTCCACTTTAAAGGTAGGAAATTCGATTACCCGATCACCAGTCGCAACACCAAATAGGAACCTCTGTCCAGACAGTTTGTCTAAAGTCGCAGCAGATTTTGCCAAATGGAGGGGATGGCGAAGAGTTGTTACGACGCTCGCTGTCCCCAAGGCGATTTTTTCTGTATGTGCTGATACATAGCTGAGAAACATCAATGGATCATAGAGAAAACCGACTTCCCCTAAATTCGAATCATAAAGAGGAGCATCTCGTACAAATAAGGAGGCAAATCCTTGATCCTCTGCTTTTTTCACTAGTCGCATTTGTTCTTCCAAATCCATTTTAGGAAAACTACCTGTATACGCTTCTAACGGCATATAGAGCCCTAACGTTAATTGATTTTGTTTAAATGTTCGTGTAAAACCTTGATGTGAATGAAATTTCTCCATAAAACGATTCTCCTAATGGGTTGGCATTTAACTAACCGAATAAGCTGTGATTCTCTCTCCATAATAGAAAGCAAATCTATTGCGAACACTACACATTCACTAATTCCCATCAACTACTTCTTTTAATATTTCATATGAACGTATTTGTTTTTCCATCTCATAAATATACGTAACCGCCATAATCTCATCTGCTACAAATTGTTGTTGAAAACTCATTAACTGTTGGTAAATCTTCTGATGGTCACCTATAAACGTAGTGGACAAACTTGAATTCAATAAGTTCACCTCTAATGGAGTTAAAGATTGCTCAAAATTTTCCACTGGTGGTTTTATTGGCCCGCTTTTGTTGGTGAAAACATCGCGATAAAATTGTAAAAGAGATGATGATAAATAGTTTGCTTCCTCCATACTGTCCCCTGCAACCACATTTACACATGCAATGGTATAGGGCTTATCTGAATAGATAGATGGTTTAAAATGACTACGATAAATCGCAAAAGCATCTGCCATGGCTGCTGGTGCAAAATGCGCTGCAAATGCATAGGGTAAACCAAGTTCTGCAGCTAAATAAGCGGAGCTTGTGGAAGATCCTAGTATATACACAGGTACATTTGTCCCTACACCAGGAAATGCTTTAACAGGCCCTTGTTCTTCTTCTGGGCCTATATATGTTAAAATATCCTTTACTTCATTTGGAAATTGTTCTACCGCCTGATGTTGTGAACGTCTTAATGCATTTGCTGTTAATCCGTCTGTCCCAGGTGCACGACCTAATCCAAGTTCAACACGATTGGGAAACATCGTTGCCATCGTACCGAATTGTTCAGCTACTACTAATGGGGAATGGTTTGGAAGCATAATGCCCCCTGACCCTACACGAATACTTTTCGTATGCTCAAGTGTATGGTTAATTAAAATGGCTGTTGCTGAACTTGCCACGGATTTCATATTATGATGCTCTGCAATCCAATAACGTGCATAGCCCATTTTTTCTGTTGCTTGGGCCAGCGTCACCGTATCGTCAATCGCGTCTTTCACACTTTGATTTTGTCGGATCGGTACTAAATTTAAAACAGATATAGGTATATCTAGATTTTTCATCGATCATGTTTCCCTCTCTATCATCAATTTGTTTGATGTTGGTAGTGCCATCCTATTAAGATGGCCAAAATTACTTTATCCATTTCTATCTTTTATTAACTTAACTAAACTGGCTTACTTTATTAACTTAAATATAAATAGTTTTATATACCTTCTTTATTTCTATAAATATCGAAATAGAAATGAAAAAAATAAATATTTCTATAAATATTGAAATATACATCAAAATATCTTTATACTTACATATAAACCATTAATCAGGAATTAAAGTAGGCGCGTATTTTTTTAGAACATCCTTTTGTAAACTGTAATAGCGATAAGTACCCTCTTTTTCTGCCACTAACAATCCACAATCGGTTAATAATTTTAAATGATGTGTTAATGTAGAATTCGCTTGTATATCTAGCCTTTCCGCAATATCTTGACAAGCCATTTGTGGTGCAGAAACTAAAGTTTTTACTAGTTTAAGACGAGTTGGTTCCCCAAGGGCTTTATATACTTTTACTGCTAATTCATCATTCATGTTCAAGTCCTACCTTTACCCTTATTTCGATATTCATGAAAATAACATATCCTTCTATCGGCACATTGTCAAAATAAACGATTCCATGGCCTGATTATTTTAGTATACGTAAGTTCTACATATTAATCTTCCTTTTGTTCATTTGCATTTAAAGTACGGACTTTCTCAGGTGTTACGTCATTCCCTAGTGGATCCAATACCTTCATCCCAGAGAAAGTATCGAGAACTTGTCCACGTATATTCCGTAAGTAATCTTCTCGAAGTACTTGCTGTTCGACTTTTTCCCCATTTGTTAATCCTTCTTCACGCTGCTTTTTTGCTAGTTCATTTATTCGTAGTAATATTTTTTTCATAAATTCACCCTACCTTAGTTAATTCTCAATAATTATAATTTATATCAGAAAGAATGATAGCTTTTTGCCTTTAACTAAACTTTCACTTGTTAGACCTAATTTAGCTTGACTTAAAAAACTCATAATCTGCTGAGTTTAAGGGACTTATATTCCTAAATTGTTAGTATTAATAGAAAAAACGATTACCCTTTTCTGTAATCGTCTTTTCTCACAACTAATAGCCATACTGCTCACTCAAAGTGGTCAAATTTTTAATTATCGTAAATTTTATAAAGCGTATTTGTTTTCTTTGCATGGTACATGGCTAAATCGGCATGTCTTAAAAGTAAACTCATTTCTACTCCATGTTCAGGACTAAACACAACGCCTATACTCGCCGTAATTTCTACAATGGAATTGGTTATATAAATAGGTTGCTTCATGACATCAATCATTTTATTGATAATTTCGCTTATTTCACTTTCACTCTTTTTACCAGGAAGAACTACGGCAAATTCATCTCCGCCTATTCGGTATAGTAAACCAATCGAATCAAGCACTCCATTTAAACGTGATGTGACTTTAATGAGCACCATATCACCAGCCTGGTGACCATAAGTGTCATTCACTGGTTTTAACCCATGCAAATCTACGTACATAATCGTAAACATTGTGTCCCTATTGATTTCTTCTTCAAGGTCTAGTTGGAATTTTAAACGATTTGGTAAATCTGTTAATGTATCGTGATATGCACGATATCTAACTAAATCTTCCTCTTTCTTTTTTTCGGTAATATCCCAGAACACGACCTGTACGGCTGATTCCCCGTTTATTTGAATCGGAATCCCGTTTAATTCTACATCAATGACTTGTCCATCCAAGCGAATAAACTTTTCACTGCAGGTCGGTAAAAATTCGCCTCTTTCAATGCTTTCAATTTGAGATGAAATGACGAATCGATAATCAGGGTGAATGACTTTATAAATATTTAAACCTAAAAGTTCTTTTGTGTTAGAAGCACCCAATAACCTCGTAGCGGTTGTATTAACATACTGTATCGTCCGGTTTTGATGAATCAGTATACCTAAAGGTGAATAGTCGATTAAATGGCGATATCGCTCTTCGCTATCTATTAAGGCTCGCTCCATTTTCTTTCGATCTGTAATATCTCGGAAACTAACCAACACAGCTAGTTTTCCTAGATAAGTAATCGGAATTGCCGAAATAATTATATCTTTAGCCTCACCATTTTTGCCCAGAACCCTTCCGTCGTAGTCATAAAGTGGTTTATCCTTTTCTAATATTTCCATTGTAAGTTCCTGAGCCCACTCAACTTGTTCCGGCTCAAGAAACTCTCTATATGATTTCCCTAACAGATCCTGCACTGTTGTTCCTACAAGGTCAGCCGCAGAGGGATTGGCAAACAGAATTTTATCCCCATCGTATACCACAATTGGATCCGGTAAGCTCGTAATGAGATTACGGAACCGCTTTTCGCTATCAATTAATTCAATTTCCAATTGCTTTCTCTCGGTGATATCTTGGACTTGCGAAATAACAAATATGGCCTGATCGCCTTCCCGGACTACGGAAACTGAAAGCAATACCCAAACGATGCTTCCATTTTTATGAATATATCTTTTCTCCATTTCAAAAGAGTCTTTTTTACCTTCGTACAATGCCCGCATATTTCGGTTGTCTTCTTCAACATCATCCGGGTAGGTAATATCTTGATATGTAAGAGATAAAAGTTCTTCTTCTGTATAGCCTGTCAACTTTGACAAAGCCGGATTCACTTTCAACCATTGTCCATCTAATGAAAGGATTGCCATCCCAATTGGTGAATAGTAAAAAGCTTGTTCAAATCGATCAACAAAATTTAGCATAATGCTCCCTCAAAAAAAATTCAGATTCGTAATATCATTGAGAATACCATTTCCAAACAGAAATTGAAATACATAGTAGTAGGTTATACAAAAACTGAAATAAACATACATGGTGCCTAGAGCCAATGAACTTGAATTATAAATTCCCTTTTTCTTTGTTAGTAGAGTTGTACAAATGGGATTAGACTAGCTAAAAGAAGGAAAAGCCACCAGTAACGGTAGCTCTTAAAAAGTTATAGTAAAGTATTTTTCATATTAGCGTACATCGTTTTAACGGACTCATCAATTTCATCTCTCGTCATTCTCATTGCCTTTTCAGCACGTGCGTAGCCAATTTCCACTTCAATTGTAACCATTAACAGGAAATAATTAATCATGTATAGTTACAGAGTCCAGTTAAATTAACCATTCATGGCCATATTTTGTTGATGAAATCCTTATCCATTTCACTACTCTTTATAAAAACCTCCTTTAAACTGGGTTAAATGTCTAGACCATAAAAATCCTTATACATATCTTGTTATTAGTTAATGAAAGAGGAGGTGGAAATAATGGGCGCAGGAACTGGTGGATATGGAAACAATTCAGGTTTCGCATTACTTGTTGTTTTATTTATCCTTTTAATTATTGTAGGTGCAGCTTATTTTAACGGTGGCGGATACGGCGGTTATTAAGAGAAGGCACTTTTGTGATTCTCTCCGCTAACGTTGGCTAATTATAAGCCGATCTATTAATATTAACCTATTCTTCTTATAACCTCCTTCTAGATATAAGAAGTTGGATTGGATAAACTTTGCCTACCCTATAAAAGACCTGAACAATGAATGTTCAGGTCTTTTTGTATTTTACCTAAATTTTAGTAATTGTTATATATACTCTTGTAAAAGTTTAAGGGCTGGTTTCCCTTTGAACGATATTTAATTGCAGATTGCAATCTCCTTCCAACTACTTCCATTCCTTTATTATTTCATTGAAGAAGGCTTTAATTCTTCCTGACTTTAATTTTTTGTCTATACAAAAGACGCATTCTAAATAAAGAAATGCGCCTTGTAATTAAATTTTTTGTTTGAACGTACTTAATGAAATGCTTCACTGTAGACTCCACGAAGCTTTGATGATGAGTGATCCTGCCGCGGTATTTACTGCCTTGGATCATCGTCGAAAGTATGGATAAAGGTCATTCTGCATCCATAATTATCTTAACGAAAACCTAAATCAACCCGTTACCCCGACACACATTTCCACATACGCAGTCCCTGAGTGGCTACGTTTGAACTCAACAAACACTGGGCTACTTTGAACGAGATTATTCATCTGGATATGCTCCATAAGTTCCCAATATTTCGTTTGGGATTGCTCGTCGTATTGGTCTGTGATTCGTGTCATCAGCATTCCATTCACTGAGAAATAGCTTCTAAAACGGATATCTTCCGACTTTGGCATGGGTAAAAAATCATCTTCTTCAATTGGACGGAAGATTTCAGCTGTCATAACGGGTGCGGTAGGGTCACTAATGATTGAGAAAAATAACTGATCCTTAACATGAAATCCATAGTTTTCTAAGATTTGATCCAAGTCTGCAAAAGCGAGTTCAATTTCTTCCGGCAAGAAATTATAGTATTTCGATGCCACATTTTTGTAGGTAATTTGATGGTTTTTGGCTATCATTGGACACCGCTCCGTTCTTTCAATGGGACATACAAATCAATCATGTACTCCCCATATACTTCGAGTAGCACACAAACGAAGGAATCCTCGGTCGTTAAATTTTGTGTTTTCGCATAATCTCGGATTTTTTTATACGCTGCTCTAAAATCAACTTCTTCCTGTGCTTGGCGCATTAAAATCGAACGATCTAAGTGAAATGTATCCAAATAAGCATAATCCGTTATATTCTCTTCAAAATCCACTTGATCGTTAATGGGTAAATAATACGTGAATAGTCCTTCATCCCCTTGGTTAGGATCTGCTTCAAAGGAGAAAAAGACCGGTCCATTTTTATAAACTTCATGATTGAAAGGGAAATCTTCCATTACTTTAACCCCTTCGAGCCAATTCTCTCTTCTATCTCTCGTTTGAAACGTAATTAAATGATCAAATTGCAATGAGCGTAATTCCATTTCATATCACCCTAACTTCGTTTATTTTTTACGATATTTCGCTTTATTGATTTTTCATGCCTCTGCCAGAAACAGATTGATTTGAAACAAGGTATCCACGTTCATCAAAATTGAAGCTTTTAAATCGAAACTTGCAATACAACATTACCAGTTGCTCAGGTAACACGAAGATCATTGCGTAAAAAATGGCAAGCGGTAAAAAGACAAACATCAATGTATCAAATAAATCCGTGCTACCCATTTTCATCACATATTGAATTAAGAACACAAGTCCGATCCCACCAATAATGGCAATAGGTATATAGGATGTCGTTTCAAACTTTCCGCGCAATTCGTCCGCTCTTGTGCCTTTACGGTAGTGCCCTTTCTTTAGTAGTACAAAGAAGCGGATCATCGTTACGCTAAATAATAGTGCCGCAATGAGAAGGGTAATCCATGTGAAAGATAGTAGTGACGCACTTGATGTCCCCTCCTCTTCTCCTAACATAAACAGTGCCGCAAAATAGATAAGGACGGAAAGGTTTTGAGAAACAACAATAGATAAAAAATATTGAAACTTTTCGCCTCTTTTAAACACCACGGGAATCCCAAAGAGTATCGATAATAGTATAAATATCGCCGTTAGCCAAAAATGAATTGTGAAAATGGTGTCTACATTTGGATAAACGGTATACTCTGCTGCCACATAATAAGTTAAGTAGAAAATAAGCGCTTGTAGAAAAATTCCCAAAATTAATGTAGTAGCTAGTGACGTCGGACTTTGTCTACCAGATTCGAGTGGTCCTCGTAAGACAGCAAAATCTTCTTCGGATATTTTATTGAACATGGGATTCATGCCTCCATCTGGTTAGTGGAACCAACCTTTAATTTTGTCCATGGCTGATTCCCCTGTTTTTTTATTTTTCTTGTTTAACATACCGTTTACGAATAGTCCAACTCCAATCCCAATTGCAGTACCTACTCCAGGAATTGGAACAGCTGCGGTAAATAATGCAACACTGGCTGCTTGCACAGCACCTCCAACCGCTGTATCAATGGCTGTATCTACAGTTGCTCTAGCGTGAGCTTTTGCACCAGTTACCCCATCATCGATTGCGTTATGATAATTACTGTAATAATTAAACCCTGCGGAGATAGGGCCTAACGCTTTGGAAAAGCCTTTTGCTGGACCTTCCGTAACCATTCCTTTGACATCAACAATGTCCTTAAATGATTTTCCTGCGCCTTTAAAGGTGGCTTTCCCAACCGTTTTTGCTTTTTCTGTAATGGTCGCTTTATCATTCCAGTAAGCGAGGGAGGAGTGTTCCTTTAATACCGCATCACCTACTGTTGACCATCCAGACGTGCCAGGTTTTTTGGTACCATATTTTAGGATGGCTCGATTATTTGCTTGTTGCTGAAAATGCTTTGGTTTCCATGGTTTGTTTCCTTTAGGCAATTTGTAATTCAACTGACTCTTCGCTTGTGCATCAGGCGTGACTCTCAAATAGTGAAGTGCCTTTTCACTAGCGACTAGGCGATAAACATTGCGCCCCGTTTTTGTATCTCTTACCAGTTCCATTCTAAGTCCATTATTTTTCCCGGCCATAAACAGTCCAAAGCTTTCAACCGCACCATTGACTGCCGTACTAAATCTCCTAGCATTGGCGGCTTCTTCTTTTTGTGCCATTACGGTTTCATCTGCAGAGGTGACATCTCCTGTTGTTTCTTTTGTACCATCATCTTTGACTTTATCGAATTGGTTCGTTCTGCTTGTTAACGCGGTTTGTAGTGCAGTAGTGCTTGCATATTGCGCCCAATGTTCCGCTGGGAAATTCACATCGGTCAATCCATCTGTGATCATTGTTTCAAGGTCACGAATCCATGTACTCATTGCAACGAGGTCACTTTCCACAATCGAAAGCGCACTCGTTTGACTACTATCAAAAGCTGTTAAATCAACAATTGTTGTATCTCGATGCTCTTTTGCTGTTTGAATCTGTGTTTGGACCTCACTGTCATCTAATTTAGGGAGTGAAACGATATCTGAAACTTCTCCCATAACCGTATTCGTTTCGCTCGTTAAAGTAGCTGTCACATCTTTCGCATTGTTAAGTCCCAGCTCAACTTCGCCTTCTAAGTAGGCTTGATCGATATAGCCAGATTGGTCAGATTCTAGTGTGGTAAGTGCTTCACTCATTTGTGTGAGCACCTCTTGGAAACTCGTTTTAAACAAATAGAAAAACTGTAAAAAGGGCAGATGGCAATCTACATAAAATCCACGTATTGCATTGCCACCTTGCCCCTTTAAAGATTCTTCCAACTGTGTAAGTCCTAAAATGGCATTTTCAATTGTTTTCATTTCCGTCTCTAATCTGTTTAGCATTGACAGGTTACGTGCGAGACCATCATGGAAGTTTGCAGCATCTAACACTTTCATTACTCTACCAACCTCCTAGGGCCAGAAGCCGCACCGCTAATATTTGTTGATATCCGTCGATCCTGTTCGCGCATATATTGTACGGATTTCTTCGTTGTTTCAATATTATTCTGTAACAATAGTTGATAGCTTGTTAAAACTTGTTCCAACTCTAATGCTAGTTCATTCAGTTTCTTGACAACATCCAATGTATTCCCTTGGATTGCCGGTTCTGCTGGCGGGTTTAGGGAAGCATTCGCATTCTCCATCACACCTAGTTGTTCCTCCACATCCGCATATACCACTTTTACTTCGCTTAACACTTCATTTCTCCCCTTTCCTTTTGTTTCTCAGAATGACTTTCTAAAGTCTGAAGTTGGACATCCGGAATTTTATTTTTCAAATTCTTGAAGTTTTTTGCCAAGTTCCTCGACTTTTTCTCCAGTGCGCTATATTTATTCGCAAACTAAGTCTTCACTTACATTCCGCCATACTAAGATTTGCTCTTAACTTTTCTCTCCTTGTGCCAACTTGGGAACTAGCCAGATAAGGACCGTGATGACACATGCGCATAACAGTCCAATGTAGATATACTGTAAGCCTTTGTTATTGCGTTCATCTTTTGTACTCGACTGAATTACAGAAACATTCACTGTTTCCACTTCCTCAGAAAACAAACCAAGTTTCATAGATTCATAAGCAACGGATTTCCGTTCCTGAAAATTTTGTACGAAAAGCTCTGCTTGTATTTTTTCATTTGGGTTATAGTTTTCAGGGACAAAGTCAAGTTGCTTTTGTGCTTCAGGAATTCCTTTTTTATTTTTTAATAAAGAATCATTGTGAAAGTATTCCGTGTTGTCTTTGAACTCTTTTTCTTTGTACTCATTTGGATTTAGGCTATCGATACTATTAGTTTTAGCGTAGCCGGATCCCACCCCGAATCCGACTACTATCCACAATCCAAACATTATCCCTAAAACATTGCGTACTCTACGCTTCATATGTTGCTTCCTCATCGAGAGGTCTAGTACGGTTTTTGATTCGATCTACGAAATATGGTGCAGCCAACGCAATCCCGATGATTACGACAAGTACAATACTAGCTGGGATAATTAGTGACTTCGGTCCATATTGAATCGATAAATACACCTTCGACATTGGATCCTCATAATTAATGTTAGAAGATAATAACGTAAGCATCGGTGTGACGAAGAACGTAATCAGCCCCACATTTACAAACCATCCAATAAGCTGACCTAATGAGAAACCCGCAAAGATGATAGACGAAACAGCTGTTAATAAAAGCACAGTGAATATCGTCCATTCTATTGCACCTGTTCCACCTAATCCGTAAATATCCATTCCAAAAATACTGATAATTAGCCCGACGATTAAGTTCAATAAACTAAATAGTGTTATTTGCAAGCTCGGTTTATTGTTTTTAAAGTAGTAGCAGAAATATCCGATTAGTAAGCTACTAATTAATACAATGACTAACACAATGACTGGTGGCATTTTATTTTCTTGAATCGTTGGATCTAAACTATTTGCAGATAGCGGTGTTGATAAATGGTCGTAAATTTCACCGTTCTTTTGCCCGTCTATAAACGCGTTGTTTAGCACGCTATGAATATCATCACGATACTTTTCAGTTGTTCCGACGTTTTCGTTCCATTTAAAGGCAAGCTCACTTGTATCTGCATTAACGTTTGCAGCTTTCGTGTGGATTTCTGCCGTGACTGACATGATGCTTTGTTGATTTTGTGCAATGTTGTTCAGAGAATCACTCATAATTTGTAAGCTCTGGCTTATACTTTGGTGATTTGTTACGAGTGTATTCCCATCCAGAACAGTTTTGGATGTTCCAGGTACACCCGCAAGTAACATATTTAACTGATTTTGCACTTGACCAGCACTTGATTCCACAGTATTTAACTGATTGGAGATGGCTTTATATTCTGTATCGAGTGTTTCCAAGTACTCTGTGAAGAACGTTTGGATTCCCTCTTCTACTGTCGCAAACTGTCTTTGAGAAGTAGGTACCCCGCCTTGCAATTGATGGAAATAAGGATTACCTTCTTCATAGATTCCTAGAATTTTATTCACACTAGAAGCTAACTCTTGGTTTGGTTGTTCTGAACTCGAACTTATCATTAACTCGGATCCATATTGAGCTAATGCAGCGTAGTAGTTATCTAACAACTCGTTATCATCACTGCTTACTGGTTCGTTAAATAGCTTTGTTAAACGCTCCTTTTTTCCATCATTCAAAGTAGATAAATTCAGGATTTCCGTTTCTTTAAGTTCGATTTCCCATTTATACAACTGGTTATATTCCTCCGGTGTTAGCACATCGATATATACATCATCCGCAGGTTTTGGTTTAGAGTCAGTTTCGGGTTTAGAATCTCCATCAGATTCGGATTCGTCATCAGTTTTGGGTTCTTCTTCGGATCCGGGCTCTCCTTCCGTTTCAGGGTCAGTTTCGGATCCAGGTCCACCTTTTGTTTCAGGGTCAGTTTCGAATCCAGGTTCGACTTCAGTTTCAGGAACACCTTCGAATTCAGTGTCGCCTTCCGTTTCCGTTCCACCTTCAGATTCCGTTTCTTCGGTTTCAATCAACTGTAGAAGTCCCAAATCCCCACCAAGACTTGCTTGTGTAGTTGGATCTAGTAAAGGTGCACTTTCTGCTAGTTTATTTCTTAAATCAATAACCTCTAACTCAGATTGAACTAGTTTTTCCCCTTCAATCTGCTTTAAGAGATGAATAATTTCGTCACGTTGAGCTATCGCAAGTTCCGATAAGTTAGTCACACCCTCATGATTAACGGCTAGTTGCTTCTCAAGAGCTTGCACATCCTTAGTCAGCTGTTCGTTTTGCTCTTCCAGGTAAGTCTTCATACTGGTATAGTGGGACCCATATCCATTTTGTACATCCATAACTGCAGTTATATTTTCACCCTGTAATGTTTGTAAAAGCTGTTGCTGAGTTGTTTGATACTCCTGATATTGATTCACATAAGCAACAAACTGCCCTAAGTTCTCCTGGAACTGTTCTGCTTGTTCAACATTCCCTTCGACTGGCACGCTGTTAATGGATAATGAAAGATTTTCGATCATTCTTTTTTGACTTTCAATATCCCCGACAATAGTCTCTAAATCTGGTCGATACACATCCGAGATTGTTTCGAGAAACTCCATCTCTTTTTGGAGAATACTATCGAATTCCTCACGCACTTTCTCTAAATCTTGTGAGACATAGCTCCAATATAATGTTGAGATTTTCCCATTTACGCGAGAGGCTGCATTATCAATTTCGCGAAGTACTTTCTCACGATTTGCCGTATTTAACTGACCTGACACTGTATATTTAAATTCCGCTTTTTCCGGTTGTTGCTCTTCATAGGTCATAATGTTTTCCGAAAAATTGGTTGGGATATATAGAATCGCATCGTATTCCCGATTGGCTAACCCTTTTTCTGCAGTGTTTCGACTGACAACAGACCACTTATAAGCTGATTCTGTCGAGAGAATTGGCAGCACTTCTTTTCCAAAATCAAGTGCACTTGCTTGCTTCTTTGCACCTGCATCCTCATTAACAATGGCGATTTGTTTCGTTCCACTCGACTCCCCAGCCAATGGATTACCACCTATGCTAAGAAAATAAAGAATCGGGGCTCCAACAATTAAAACCATGACGATCGCGATTTTTAAAATCCTCTTCTTTTGAGCCGTCATGAATAAATCTTCCTTTCAATATCACTTAATGGAATTTGTATTTTGACTTCTTTATTGTTCGCAACGTAATAACCAAATCCAGCTTGGATATCCTCCTCTTTCCTGTCATATGGGAGGGTGAATAAGGTTTGCTCCGATTTTTTCATTAACAGCACCGCTTGGCGAATTTGCTTCACTTCTGTTGTTAATGCATCATAACCTTTCGTTAATTCATTTACATTGCCAGATACAATCACATTAAATCCAAGATAGTTTGCATCTTTCATAAACTTCACGATGCGTTCTTGCAATTTGGCATCAAGGCTTGAAAGGAAACGTGCATAATCATCAATCACAAGTAAGATTGGCTCGAATTGAAGTGTTTTTCTTTCATTCAAGTGGGAGTTCACATATGCCGTTTCACGGAATGAAAGCTCACCTTCTATTTCAGTTAACCATTCATTAAGTCGTTCTTTTGAATCCAAATATGAAACTGCCTCTTCGTCTGCAAATGTGGATAATCCTCGTTCAAATGAATCAACCAATCCGATATGCTTGATGTCTTTTTGGAGCGCCGTGCTTAAGATTACTTCCAACAAATTGGTCTTCCCTTTTTGCGATTGCCCTAACACCATACAATGCTTGTAGTTTAGAAGATTAATGGCTACCGGCTGAACAAATTCTTCGTCTAACCCGATTGGGAATAAATGCGGCTGTTGTAAGTGTTGAACAGTATCCGTAAATTTTGAAAGAGTTAAATCAGTGGGAAGCATTGGAATTCGGGCAGGTAATGCGTAATCTGTGTATTTTTGCTTCAACGATTTCACTTTTTCTTTCAACGCTTCAAGCATTTCAAAATCGTCCGCACCATTTTCCGGTAAGAAGATTTGCGAGAAATGTGCTTCATCTTTTTTAATAATTGCCCGACCTGGAATCGGTTCAGGGGATAAAGTCGTTTTCCCTAGTACCGAGTACGCCTCACTATGGTCCATTAGGTAATGAACAATTTTCGTTTTCAAGTTGTTCATGACTGCTTGCCGAATGGAGGTAATACGAGTTGCCGTAAAGATCATGTAAATGCCCAATGATTGGCCGTCTCGAACAAATTGATTAAAGTGTGGCTCAAAATCTGGTAACTCTTCTTTAATGAAATCAAAGTTTTCAACAACTACAAACATTAACGGTAACTTTTGATCAGCAATATTGTTGTAAAGCTTAATACTACTTACTTCCATCTTCTGTAACAGTTGTTTTCTACTAACTATTTCTGCGCGTATCATCCGCACGAATTTCTCCATTTTGCGAACATCTTCCATCAGGAAGAAATCCGCTGTGTGAGGTAACTGCTTGAGTGGAAGTAAAGAGCCATTTCCAAAGTCCATTAAGTAATAATGCAGTTCTTCCGGGCTGTATTTTTCTGCCATATTTAATAAAAGCGTCAGGACTGTTGTGGATTTTCCATATCCAGTTGAACCGAAAATACCAAGGTTCCCATCTTCCATTACGTGATAATGATATGGGGTCTGGCTTTGTTTTTCAGGTTCATCGACTAACCCAATGGCAATGCGATCTTTCTCTACAGAAGAATGAACATATTGTTTAAATAGTCGTTCTTCAAGTGGTGGTAACCACGGACTTTTCAGTATTTCAATGCCAAGTTCTGTTTGTGTCTCCACAATTTTCGAAACAATCGCGTCAATTTCTGTTTGGCCTTTTTGTTTCGTTTCCTTTGGAGCAATATTCGATAAAGGAATTAAACCTAAATCCGTGACGATAGCTATTTCATCTTCTCCATTTGAATTCTCTGAAAGGTATGATGCCCCACTCCATGCTGATTGGAAAAGCTCATACACTTCGTTGTTTCCAACTTGTAAATAACCTCTACCCGTTACAGTTATGGAAGCTGCATCTGCATTTTTCAAAATCTCTTTACTGTCGTTGGCGTCTTGTACTTTTAATGCTACTTTAAAGCGGGCATTACTCCATATTTGATCATCAATCACTCCACGTGGTTTTTGTGTCGCTAATATTAAGTGGACACCTAAACTACGACCAATTCGAGCTGCACTCACTAGCTCACGAATGAAATCAGGTTCTTCATTTTTCAACTCCGCAAACTCATCGGAAATTATAAATAGATGCGGCAAAGGTTCGTCGACTAACTGTTGTTTATAGAGACTCGTGTAATCATTGATGTGTGTGACGCTGTGCCGATCAAATAAGCGTTGGCGTCTCTTTAACTCACTCCGGATAGAAGCGAGAGCACGATTGGTAAAGTTCACGCTACCTTCGATATTCGTAATTGTTCCAAGAAGATGCGGCAATGTTCTAAACGGTTGTGCCATCCCCCCACCTTTGTAGTCGATTAACAAGAACGCCACTTCATGAGGGTGGAAATGAACAGATAACGATAAAATATACGTTTGTAGAAATTCACTTTTCCCCGAACCTGTTGTCCCGGCTAATAAACCATGTGGACCATGGGCTTTCTCATGAAGGTTTAAGAAAACTCGATCGTCCTTCCCTTTTAATCCGATTGGAACAGCAAGTGATAGGGCCGATTCATTTTCCAACCATTTTTGCCGAATGTTTAGAGCATCTACATCTTTTACATTTAACATTTCAAGGAAAGTCACGCTATTTGGAATGGAATTTGACATTCCCGTTTGATGGTTCAGTGTGCGTAGCATCCGCGCAAATCGCTCGTTATCATCCTCTTTGTGCAGGTCTAGCGTGAAGGGAATGCTTACCGCTTTTTTGTTTTGAATTAAAATATCCCCTTCGGTATCATTCAGTAAGCGCACTAGCGTGTGGATATTATCTGTTAAGCTTTCCTTTGCATCACTAGCAAAAATCACTGAGATTCCAAGATTCCCATGATTTCCTTCTAAATACTCAAGAATGACATGATCTTCAATTAACTTCTGATTCGTAATGATGAAAACCAAATGTGGTGTGAAGCGAAGTCCATCCTTCTCTTCTTCTAAATCTCGTTCACGGACCATTTCATAAATTCTCGAAAGAAGCTGGTCACGTGTTTTTTCGTTATAAATTAATCCCTTTGCGTACATATTCGGAATGTTGAAATGAGGAAGCCACTTCATCCATTCGATTTTTTTGTAATCAGCTTCATCAAAAATTAAGACAAAACGCAAATCATGATAACTATGGAAAAATGCAAGTTGACCGATGATTTGGTGAATTTCCTTTTTCACAACACGTTCTTTCCCAATAAGTCCAATCGGCCCTTTAGCTAAATTCGCGATAATCGGCATGTTGGAGCTTTCTTTATATACGCTTTCGATTATTTGCGATTGTTCAATTAAGTCATCTATTTCACGATTTGCCATATCATTTGTATTTAATGTGATAGAAAAACTTGCTGATACCGTCCCCGTGCCTAAACGAAATTGAAGAAAGTCGTCACTTTCTACAGTACGTTCCCATATTCGGTCCGAAATTTGATTGGTTAAATACTTCATCCGTTCGAAAGTTGGAAAGTGGAACTCCATTGCAAATCGCTGTTTTTCCGATAACTTTTGAAGTTCCTGACGTTTATTTTCCAAGTAAGCGGTATAAACACGCACCCGTTTTTCCCGCTTTCGCGTTTGATTGACTCTGTCTCTAAAATATTGCACCGACGATGTAATTAAGGTCATGACGAACATAACCATGGTAATGAGAATGAAAATTCCTCGAGGCTGAATCATCGCAACAATCCCCATGACAATGAGCATGACAAGCGGTGGTAAGATGATTAACCATAGCCCTCTGTTCGATGCGTCATGTTCCTGTGAAGGAAACGATAGTGAAACTTTCTCCTTCGGTAAGTCATAAATCATTCGCGGGGTTCGTCTATAAATGGGATATTTCTTTTTCATTTCCGACTCAGGCTCTTTTAACTTAGGAAGCAAAGACTCGTAATCTTCAAAACTATTGATTTCGAGCAAATCTTCTTCAACGAAACGAATGGTCATAAATGGTGTGAAAATTATGTCGCCGAGTTCGATTACTTTTCTGAAATGCTTTTTCTGGCCATTAACGTACAGTGGACTGCTACTATAATTTTCGAGCACCCATTGTTGGCCGATTTTTAATAGTGAGAAGTTTTGTGACATTGAGTGGAGTTTAGACTTCCACATGATTTCGGCGTCATCACTCTCGGTTGAAAAAATGATTTCCTGTTTATTCCCAACAAAATAGGTTTCGTCCTTTGCAATTGTTAAGAAAAGAATAATTTTCAATGTTTTAGAGCTGTTAATATCTTTCCATTCAAAAAACTGCTTTGGATTCACTTTTCCAAGCAATTGATTATTTTGCTTCACATGAAAACCGTATACATCCTCCGTGATTGATAGGAACCCATCGGTAAATGGCAAGTTCTTAATTGTCACTGTATGAGAGGTATCATTCCCAACGGTTATCACGTCTTTATTTAGTTGATTCAACTGAATGGATTGATAATAGTTGTCGTAAAAAAATATAAGCGTACTCATCAAATCACCTTCTAGTAGCGACTTATTATTCATTCGTTGCTTAATCACCCTGAGTTTCTGTAGTTTCCTGGGTTTCCGTAGTATCCGGTTTTTCCGAAGTTCCCTCAATTTTTCCGTTTGAATCTGTTGTTGGATTTTCTGTAATATCCGCTTTTTCTGAGGCTGGGTCCTTCACACCGGTTTTCTCTGATTCATCCATCGAACTTTCATCAGCTGAACTGCTAGCTTCTTCTTTAGCAGATTCTTCACTTTCTAACTCCAATGCCTCTTCCAATTCCTCAAGCTGTTTTTGTATTTCATCTTTTTCAGACTTTATTTCATCGAGTTTTTGTTCACGCTCATCATCCTTTAATTCTCCGTCAGCTTTCACGGAATCTTCGTAGTGTAGGAGTGCAAGCATGATGTAATCGAGATCTTCTAATTGACGCGCTAAACTAAGTGCTTCTTCCGCTTGTCCCCTACCGATGTAAATCCAATACTTGTAATAGCGTGGATCGGTTTGCAACGTAATAGTTTTCAAAATGTTATCCCTTTGGTTTTCCGTCAATGTTTCATTGACAATGTACGCAAGGGAGAGTTCATACTGAATGACTTCGGGCATATCTTCTGCGTCTATTTTGGCAAGCTTATTTATAATTTCACTATAATTCCCTTGAATATAAGGACCTTGTACAGCAATATAGGCCTCTTGTTTCGGTTGGACAACCAATGCTGAGTAGGCAGTATAAATACCAAGCGGAAGTAAAGCCAAAATGAGCCCAGCGAGACCATATCGCAACCAATTCAATTTCGACAGCGTGATTTTTGTAAATCTTTTCTCTTCCCTCTCGATTACTTGTAGTTGCTTTTTGATGATGTAGAGCAGCTCATTATCATCCGTCGCTTCCATAACCTTCGATGCCAAAGTGCTAAGTTGTATTGATTTGGAGAATTGGATGTATTGGTCAAATGTATATTTGGGCTCGACCGCAGCGGCAATTGTTGCTTTTGTCTCATTCCAAAGTCGTTCAATATTTCGTTCATACGGGGGGATACTTTCCTTCACCCCATAATGCAAGAAATACGGAGTTAAACTCTCATCGATTAACATATTTTCTGGACAAAGGATGGGTTGGAGTCGATTGGATGAATGCATTATGATGGATTTTAATACATTAGAAGCAAACATCCAGCGGCTTTTTTCATCTAACGTACGTAACTTCCCGAAAGTGATAAAATTCGGTTCTCTTTTAAATGTAAAAATAATTTCATCTTCTGTTAAGGTGATCTCTTTTTGAATAAAGGGATTGATGTCGCGTAGCAAAGTGATTTCTAGTTCATCTTCTAGTTTTACTTTCTCTTTTTGGAAAGTAAGGGTGATTTGCTTTTTATCAAACTTGATGGTCGCCTCTAATTGTTTTTCTAAATAGGATGGTTGTTTTTCTTTCATCTCTATGACTCCCTTACAAGATTTCTAGTCGATCACCTGTCGTGATGCCACTTTCTGCTAGTTGCTCATTCCCTGATAAAACTTTTTGTTTGTTTACTACTCGAACCCAACATCCCTCTTTCGGAGGATAAGGAATGGCTTTCGCTTGCCAGACGATATTAATTAATTCCTTAACGGTATAGTAGTCTGATAGACGCAGATCAAAACAGTCACCGTTATAATGTTTTAAATCGATTGAAACTTCTATGTACATTTATATCACCTCAGGCAAATTATTACGCCTAGTAATTGTTTATTTCTTTATTTGTAGTTAGTCCGAGAATTTACTCTTTAAGTGATGGTGCACCATTTTACCTACTAACCAAAGAAAAGAGCGTCTTCATCCAAATGACGCTCTTTGATAATTAAAACAAAAGATGAAGTTATCCTCGAATTTGACTCGCAATTTGACGATCAGCGTCATCAAGGGCATGTGCTGTATTTTTCAATTGGATCGACACGTCTTGTAAAAGTCGTTGCATATCAACAATTGAAGGCCGTAAAGTATCGTATTGCTCAGCGAATGCGCGACTAGATTCACCTTCCCACATACCTTGTAATTCTTGAATCATGCCATCCAAACGTGAGATTTGTTCTTCAACCTGTGCACTTTCAGTTCCATAACGATTAGACATACCTTCTAATTCTGCTGGGGTAACACGAATTATTCCTGACATGAACCTCTCTCCTTTTTTGTCGGCGTTTGCTGCATTTGCAAATACACAATACTTACTCTGGATTTTGCAAAATTCACTCACTTTGCCTTTTTCAACTTTATTCTAATGAACGAAAATTAGAACGGTCAATAACTATCTGCCAAAATCACTTAAAAGAGTTATTTACTCCCAATATAGTTAACAAAAAATAAGCAAACATTACCATTTTCAGAATTTTTAATTGTGATATATTAAAGTGGCGTAATACATTAGTAACTTCAGGTTTCTTATTATTCATTAAAGAACTCTACTGAAAAACTCATTCTGAACCAGTCTTGAAGATGGAAAACTAGTTGATATAGAGGTGATTTGGTGTCTTTAGCATATTGGTATGCCCTTTTAGCCAAGAAACAAAGTGATCTTGTTCGTCTACAAACGTGCAATGGTCAGTTAATTGGCAAGCAAGGCGAATTTTCAAGCAATCAGTATCTCATGACAGAACCCGTACTGACATCAACAACCTGGAAAGGGACTTTAGCCACACAATTTGATAACATCCGAAACGACGGCATCCTCGCAAGTTATCAAGAAATCGAAACAACACAATTCAGCAACACCATTACAACGTTAAGTAATAAGATCAAAGAAGTCGAACAAGAAATCGAATCTATTAAGGCAACGATTGCCCATCTTGAGGCGGAGCTTGCTGCACAGGCGGATGATTGAGGGTGGTATTTAGGGATGTGCTTGTATTGTTCTTGAGGTGGCCTGCTCGAGGACATTTTTTTGGAATTATCGGTCGGGTTGCCTTTGAGAAGCGGGTTTGAGGATAGTTATTTTGGAATTAATGCTCGGGTTGTCCTCGAGGTGCGGTCTCGAGAACATTTTTCAGGAATCCTTGCTCGTTTTGTCCTCGAGATGCGGTCTCGAGGACATTTTTCGGATATCCTTGCTCATTTTGTCCTCGAGATGCGGTCTCGAGAACATTTTTAAGGAATCCTTGCTCA
>JAPSKD010000384.1 GCA_031177865.1 Bacillus sp. (in: firmicutes)
AAGACCGATTGCCTTTACTTTGCCAGTCTTATAAGCATCCTCCATTGCTTTCCATACTTCTTTGTTTTCCTCGAAGTAACGGTTCTCCTCACGGAACTCCTTCCAAGGCTGTGGGCTGTGGATAATCAGAAGATCAATGTAATCCAGTCCCATCTTTGCTAAAGACTCATCAATGGACTGCGTAACTGCATCATAAGTCTTTGCTTCTGCAGCAACCTTTGTCGTGATGAAAAGTTCTTCTCTTGCGACACCGCAGGTACGGATTCCTTCGCCTACACCAGCTTCATTCATATAAGCCTGAGCAGTATCAATATGGCGATATCCGATAGATACCGCATCACGCACTGCCTGTTCTGCCAGTGCATCGTCAAGCAGCCAGGTACCAAGACCTAATTTTGGAATTTCTACACCATTTGATAATTTGTAAGTTTCGTTAAACATGCTTTTGTCTCCTTTGCATTGTTATATTCTGTACTACTTTGTCTTATATACTTGGTTTTCCCATTTCTCATTAGGAATTTCTTCAAATGAAACAGAGATGCTTGACTCTCCAGCGTTTACTGTATCCTTAACAGCTTCCAAAAAACTTATTAGTAAGTTCTTTCTTTGTTCTTCAGTCCTGCCGGGTAAAAGTTTTACAATAATATGTGGCATCCCCGATTCTCTTTTCTTAATTTTCAGGAATAATTTCATTGACGCAAGCTAATGCGTTAAGCGTTCTCGGAAAGCCTATATAGGGAAGGCAGTGGGTGATGGCGGAAATCCATGTTTCTTTGTTATTACCCACATTTTTGTTACCCAGAACATGTGACTTTACTTGGCTTTTACAACCGCCAAGAGCACTGATAATACAAAGTGTCAACAACTCCCTAGTTTTCAAATCAAGTGCACCACGTGTGTAAAAGTCTCCAAAGCAAAAAGCGGTTAGATAATCCTGGATATGCTTTTGATTTGCTGGGGCAGCCTCACGCATTTTTGGAATAACATCACCAAATATCTCGACTTGAGTTGCAAGTCCGTTCTCAAAACGACTATCTTCATCTACCGTCTTTTGGCTTTCAATTGGTGAAGCGATATTCTTTTCTTTGAAAACTTCATTAACTTCATTAATGGCGTTTAAAGTTTTAGGAAATCCAATGTATGGAGCACACTGATAAACCGCCTCTTTGATTTCTACCGGTGTGAGCCCGACGTTCAGTGCGGCACCTATATGTGCCTTAAGCTGAGGTAACGTCTGATTTGTGGCCAAGCACAACCAAAGTGATAAGCTCCCGTTGCTTGTCATCCAGATTACCTTGATAAAAAACTTCTCCAAAAATGAAGCGGCTAAGAATGTCCTGAAAATCAGGCGGTAGCGTATGCGGCAGGTACACCCGCACCAAATAGCTGGTTGTATTTTTCCTTGCTCTTTTCAACACGGTCCATTAATAAGCCTCCTATTTGAAGTAAATTTCCTTCTAATATTCCAAAAGTTAGCTAAACATGTTGTCTTAAAAATTAATATTGATTGATTAATCAACAACTGTTTATAATTATAAAATAGTCCTATATACTTTCAATGGTTAAATTAACGTAATTCGTTGATTACTGATCAAATCAATTAAAATTGTTGATTATTTTTAGAAAGAGTGGTGAAAAAAATGTCTAAAGTAGATAGAAGAATAGCCAAAAGCCAAATCGCAATAAAAAAAGCTGTAACAGAACTGATGGCTGAAAAAAGTTTTGACGACATTACTATTCAGGATATTGCGGACAGAGCAGATGTTAATCGAGGAACGATTTATCTTCATTACACGGATAAATATGACCTCCTGGATAAGATGATTGAAGAACATATAGACAATCTCCGAGAACTATGCCAATCGGCATCTGAGATGACTTTTCAAGAAGGAAATTATGTATGGTACGAATACTTTGAGCGTAATTATTTATTTTTTTCAACGATGTTAACGAGTAAAGGTGCACCATATTTTCGAAGTCGTTTTCTTGATTTAGTCATCGAAGAGTTTAAAGCTGATGTGGATATAGCAGTGAAAAAAAACAACGGATTAAATGAAGAAGTTATTCTTCAATTTTTAGGCTCAGCTGTCGTTGGGTCAGTAGAATGGTGGTTTAAGAATGAAATGCCTTTGCCAGCACGTATCATGGCTGAACAAACGGGGGCATTGTTAGATAGGAATTTTGAGTAATCTAACAAAGTTCCTAAAGAATTAAACCCTGAGTCCATATCTATATAGGACTCAGGGTTTTTATCTCGGAAGATTTATATCGGAGTTTTTGACAGGTACATCTTAACGTTATTTACTGACGGAAAATGTAACCTCTAGTGATTCGGTGCGTTAGTTTCCTAATTTCTATTTTTAATCAACTTTTTCAACGTGAACCGTAAAATTGTCTTTCATTGTTTCTAGATTTTCTAGTCCTGATTCAATTTTCCCTAATGTAATAAGTCCATTTGAATACCCGAAATCTTTATAATATATAGCTAAATTCCCCCAAGGAGCATAATAGGCGAAATCTCCAACCGAAGGATCGCTGCCTGATGGCGCTTCTTCAGTAGAAAGTTTTTTTGAAAGGTAACTAATTTTTTCAGTTCCTGCATAATCTTCTAAAGTTATTGTTAACGGCAGTTGTGATAAAAAATCTCTGCTTGTTGGATTATCATACATATTCACGATTGCTACCTCGTTGTTAAACGTCAATTTTACTTTAACATCTTCCATAAAAGCATCACCTTCATTATCAATAACCGAATCCTGACTATTCTGCTTGTCTGGTTCACTAATTATTTGTTCATCATTTGAATTTTTGTTTGCAGTATCATCAAGATTGTTTTTTTCTGTATTATTATTACTTCCGCAAGCTGTTAGAAACATTGAAATTATCAATAAAAATATAAGTGACAATATAAACTCTTTTCCCATCAAAACATCTCCTGACTCAATATGAATTGGAACAGCCAAGATTCATATGATTTCCTTCTCTTATAAAACAATATCAGACTGTTTTTCTGCTCTTTTTTCCTGCTTGTAAATAAATTTCAAAGTATAACGTGTCCCACAAACATAGATTCCCATGATAGATAGGTGGTCAATTAAAAATCTTATAGTTGAATCATCAGATGACCAACCAAATGGGTTGTAAACGAATAGTTTAGAACCCATTTCTCCCTCGAAGGAAGATCGTACCCCATAGGCAACAATTAATACCGCCAAAATACGCAACGCAATGGTACGAATACGATTTGTACCATTGATTCCCGTCATCCTCCGAAGTGAATTGATAATTATTTCCCATGATAATCCAATATGTACTGCCATAATGATAAATCCCCAATAGGCAGTCTGTACATGTATTTGCCGTAGTATCACATCATTATCAATAGAAAAAAAGGGAAATAACTCACTGGAAATGAACACAGCACTTATCATCATCACAACCATGGTGACAAGAAAAAGCAGATTGATTCCAATTTGCAGAATCCGCCGTAAATTGTGCTTTCCCTTTAAAATTGCTCTATACCAACGTCGATTTAAAAAGTTATGGACGATAAATAATACAAGCACCACAACTCCAACGACTTCATGGATCATATTTCCGGTAATATAGTAAGCCATTGCAATTAACATTAGAAATGTCATAACAAGGTCATTGACAAGCCTGAATAATATCTTACGATTCAACGCACTTTCCTCTCTTCTATCCTAATTTATTATTGGAATGTTTCCTTAGCGGTCTGCAAATTATCTTTTAATCCGAACACATCCATTAGCTTTTAAATTGCTGTAAATACATCTTCAAAAGAATATCCTGAATGATATCCACTTTTTCCTGACCTTCTATTACATTACTTTCTTTTTTATTCTCATTCTTTGAATCTTTCATAAGAGTTGATATCTCACTTACATTCCAGTGGTCTGCAGGGATAGCTGCCATTGGGGTTTCTATACTGCTGTTCTTTGATTGTGAAATCTCTCCCAAATCAAACTCTTTCATTTGATCCATCGAATTCATATATTGATCCCTTTCCTGATTGGCGTGGCAGGTATAGCAGCGTCCAATCGATCTCCCACCAATACCATCTTCCATAACTTCTCTGTCAGGAGTAAAAGCCTGGAATTCCCATTCCCCAGTACGCTGCTCAGGCGAGTACTGAGAACCCCAGCCCGTACGCTTTTCCATCACTAAATAATGCTCAAGCTCTCCATCTCGAAATCCTTCGAGAGTGATAACGGTGCCACTCGGTAGCTCCTCTCCGTTTTGCACTGCTTCAATTGCTTCCCTACTATTTACATAGATGTTTTCATGAATATCTCCTCGATCGTACGTGGCAAACACAATTCCCTCTTCAAGGTCTTCAGGGAATTTAACAAGGTGAGCCCCAGATCCAATCTCAGCGTATTCTTGATTCTGTTGAGAAGTATCCTCTTGACCCTGTTGGGAAGTTTCCAAAGTTTCATTATCATTGTT
>JAPSKD010000385.1 GCA_031177865.1 Bacillus sp. (in: firmicutes)
TATTAACCATAATGCCAAGTCCGATGCCTGAATATAAACTTACAGATAATAAGTTTTCACTCTGATAATGTTTATAGACGATTTCGGCAAATGAACATAGGTTCGCGTTATTTTCTATATAGATCTTGATACCGATTTCATTTTGAAGATCAGCCTTCAAATTTTTATTTTGCCATCGATGATATGGAACAAAATAAATGGTTTCATCGTTATTCACGATACCATGAATTCCAATTACAACTCCTATGAGTCCATAGGGGGCATGAGAACATCTTTGTTTATATTGTGTAATCTGGTTTGCTAACAATTCTACAATTAGATTGTAGTCAGAGGCTTCTATTTCAATAGAATGTGTGTCCAGTGGTGAACCACTTAAATCCGATAAGGTGAAGGTAATAACACGCTTATCTAGGTCTATTCCTAAAGAGTATCCTGCTTGATGGTTAATCGATAGCATAATAGGTCTTCGCCCTAGATTCTTATGTTCCTGCTGGGTTTCTATTATTAAATCTTCTGCTAATAATTCTGCTGCCTGTACAGAAATAGTAGCTTTGTTTAGTCCGGTAATCTTCGCTAAATCTGCTCTAGATATCATGCCATGTTCAATTATTTTACTAATAATTAATGATCGATTTATCTTTTTAATATACGAAGCATCTCCCGTGACCATATAATCACTTCCTTTTGAATTTCTAGTAAAAAAAGATGAATATTTTGAGTAAGTAGGTTTGTATATTCATTGACGTAAACAATCCATAATGATATTATACAGGTAATTAGTTTGTTTGGTAAACAAATTAAATTAGGTTTCATTATATTTTTTTACATAAGGGGATTTGAAAGGGATTACAAGTGAGTGGTCAAACTTGATTTGGTTTAATTCCATACATGGAATATAATTCCCTGTGAAATACTTAGTATATAAAAGGAGTGAGTATTGTATGGGCATTCTTCAAGATTTATTGAAAGACATTCCGGTACCAAAGATGGCAAAAGTCAAGGTGAAGTTTGATGATAGTAAGATTGATGATTTAGAGCCAGTTTTGATGGGAAAATTACAGCAAGAACATATAAAATCAAAAATCCTGCCTGGAATGGAAATTGCGGTAGCAGTTGGAAGCCGTGGCCTTGACCGCCTTGTAGAATTAACTGCGGTAACCGTGAAATTTTTAAAAGATTTAGGAGCCAAGCCATTTATCGTACCGAGCATGGGAAGTCATGGCGGTGCTACTGCAGAAGGACAGCGGGAGGTTCTAGCTCATCTTGGCGTAACGGAAGAGAGTGCGGGCTGTGAAATTCGCTCCTCAATGGAAGTGGTGAAAATTGGAGAGCTGCCAAATGGGCTGCCTGTTTATGTTGATAAGTATGCTTCAGAGGCAGATGGCATAGTTGTCATCAATCGTGTGAAGCCCCATACGGCTTTTAGGGGTCCAGTTGAAAGCGGCATTATGAAAATGATCAGTATTGGGTTAGGGAAGCAGCGGGGTGCCGAGGCTTGTCACCAACTAGGCTTTAAGTATATGGCTGAAAACGTTCCTGCGATGGCAAAGATGATTATGGAGAAAAAACCATTCCTTTTTGGTGTGGCAACAATTGAAAACGCATTTGATAAAGTGGCTGTGGTTGACGTCCTTTCTCCTGAAGAAATTATCGAGAGAGAAGCAGACTTGCAGGCTAAGGCGAAAGAGTTATTACCGAAGCTATTCTTTGAACAATTAGAGGTTCTTGTCATTGATCAAATTGGTAAAAATATCTCTGGTGATGGGATGGATCCGAATATTACAGGCCGATATCCTACTCCATATGCCCACGGAGGACCAGACGTAAACAAAATGGTTGTCCTTGGTTTAACTCCCCAAACAGAGGGAAATGCCAATGGTGTCGGAACAGCTGATTTTACAACACAGCGTTTAGTTGACCGTATGGACCTGGAGGTAACCTATGCGAACGGGTTAACTTCAACTGTTGTAGCACCAACCAAAATTGCTACTACATTGCCAAATGATCGTGAAGCGATACAAGCGGCCGTTAAAACAAGTAATATCTTAGATTTTACAAAAGTAAAAATGGTCCGCATTAAAAATACGTTAGAGTTGAGTGAAATTGAAGTTTCAGAAGCTTTAGTTGATTATGTGAAACAGCATCCAAATATGGAGTTGATTTCAGAGCTTTATGAACTTCCATTTGATGAAAAAGGAAACTTATATTAAAACTAGGGAGAGTTGAAACATGAAAAACTTATTCGATTTAACGGGTAAAACCGCGGTAGCAATTGGAGGAAATGGCGTATTGGGTTCAGCAATGGCGAAAGGCTTGGCTGAACACGGGGCTAAAGTTGCCATCGTTGGCCGCAACTTAGAAACTGCTGAACAGGTTGTTAAGGAAATCGTTGATAATGGCGGGGAAGCCAAAGCATTCTCAGCAGACGTAAGTTCAAAGGATTCTTTAGTACAAGTTGCAAATGATATTGAACAGTGGTCTGGCGGCTGGGATATTCTATTAAATGCTCCAGGCACAAACAGCCCAACACCGTTTTTTGATTTAGACATGGACGAGTACGATAAAATCATGGATATTAACTTAAAAGGAATCGTGATGACTTGTCAAATCTTCGCGAAACGCATGATTGAACAAGAAAGAAAAGGAAGTATTATTAATATTTCTTCTGTTTCTTCTACAACACCGTTATCAAGAGTATTTACCTATTCTGTTTCAAAAGCAGGACTTAATAGTGTAACTCAATTCTTAGCCCGTGAATTTGCTACCAGCGGGATTCGTGTAAATGCCATTATTCCAGGATTCTTCCCAGCGGAACAAAATCGTAAAATCTTAGACAAAGAAAGAATTGAATCCATCATGGGCCACACCCCAATGAAACGCTTTGGCGAAGCCGAAGAACTTCAAGGTGCTACCGTTTTCCTGGCATCAGATAAAGCTTCAAGTTTTGTTACAGGTGCGTTAATTCGTGTTGACGGCGGATTTGGAGCGATGACAATTTAATTCTTGGACATATGGTTAATGTCCATTTAATATGTTAAATAGTGGATTATTCAGAAAGTACGTGGGGAGATGAGACCTTGCTAACAGAGAAATATAATAAATTACAGTCTATTCTCCGTGACATGGAATCAGTCGTTGTAGCATTCTCAGGTGGTGTAGATAGTACATTCTTACTTAAAGCGGCGGTTGACACATTAGGGGAAGACCGTGTCTTAGCAGTCACAGCCGATTCGGAAACCTACCCTTCAAGCGAACTTGATGAGGCTAGGGTACTTGCAAAAAAAATTGGTGTAAAGCACCAAGTCATTGAAACCTCTGAATTAGCCATACCTGGTTATGCTGAAAATAACAAAAATCGTTGTTACTTTTGTAAAAGCAGTTTATTCGATCACCTACTTCCGGTAATGGAAGAAAAGGGTTTCCATAATGTGATTTATGGGGTTATTGCTGATGATATGAATGAACATCGACCTGGAATGCAAGCGGCTAAGGAGAAGGGGATAAGAGGCCCTCTATTAGAGGCAAATTTGTTTAAACAGGAAATCAGAGAGCTTTCGCAGCAGTATGATTTGCCCACATGGGATAAACCATCCTTTGCCTGTCTATCTTCAAGGATTGCTTACGGGGAATATATTACAAAAGAAAAGCTGACAAAGGTCGAGCGCGCGGAAAGCTTTTTAAAAAGTCTCCGTATTCGACAAGTACGAGTTAGGACTCATGATGAAATCGCTAGAATTGAAGTAGAACCAAATGATATGAAAATCGTTCTAGAAAATCATGATTCCATTGTCCGGGAGCTCCAAGAGTATGGATATAAATATATTACTTTGGATTTGCTAGGATATCAGAGCGGCAGTATGAACAAGGTGTTATCGTAATAACAGAAGAAGGCTTTGGAAATTTCCAAAGCCTTTTCTAACATAAAGACTGTTTTCGTAAAGATTGTTGTTAAAATCCTAAAGCCGATTTTAACGTGGAACAAACTATTTTGTGCTTGAAATCAAGTTTGCAAGCTCTTTTCTTACAATTGAATGCTATTTTGCAACAAATAATAGCTCATTCAAGCTCTTTTAATCTCCAAAAGCAACAAAGGTTAAGAAAAGAGCCAACATAAATGACAACATTGATAGTTGAAAAGGAAGATGAAACGTATGTCAAGAGAGTTCGTAATGGGACTAGATATCGGTACTACCAGCGTAAAAGCGTGTATATTTGATATCAAAGGAAAACTAATAGCGGAAACTGAGAAAATGAACAGCTTTCATTATCCAGAGCCAGGCTGGTCTGAACAAGACCCAATTGAAATTGAACGCTCTGCCGTGCTGGCAATTAAAGAAGCGATTGAAAAAGCTGCCATTAGTAAAGATGAATTAATTGCGCTGGGATTTTCAGCTGCGATGCATTCACTTCTGTGTGTGAACGAGAAGGGCAGTCCGATTTCTCCTGCGCTAATTTGGGCAGATGG
>JAPSKD010000050.1 GCA_031177865.1 Bacillus sp. (in: firmicutes)
CATCAAGTGCCCTCTGGATCGGCACTTCCATCCCTTCCCACTGTGGAAAAGCTACTATGGCTTCTGCACCCCACGTCATCAAATCATCTAATTGGGACGTCATTTCTGCGGCATTGCTGCTTGTTTGAATTTTATACTCAATCTCACCAGATAGGTCTTTGGCGCGAGCCTCTGCATGGTAGGCAACCGCAGCAACCCAACCATGTGTAACTGCAGGTGCCAAAATACCAATCTTGTGCTTTTTATCATCTGTGTCACCTGTATTACTCGGGTCTTGACTTGTTGATCTTTCACCACATGCGCTAAGAATTGTCCCTAAAATCAATAACACTAACAACATGTATGAAGAAGTCTTTTTCAAAACATAACCCCCTTAATATGAATCTAGTAACCTATCATGAAGCTGTTAACCGTCACTAGAGTGAACTTATACCAATTTACAATAAATCAACTAATATTAACCGCTTACAAATCCAAAAAACTACACCCTTACCTTACTCCCATTTTCTAGAGACGTTTCGATCGCCTTTAACACCCTTAGCATATATAATACGTCATCTAAAGGGACTACATTATTATCCTGGTTGTTTTCTATGCAATCCACAAAATACGCCAGTTCATTTTGAAAGGCATCAGCAGCTTTATCTATTTCAACTGAAACCTTTTTCTTATTCGAGTAATAAATAATTTGTTGATTACTATCATTCAATTTTCCTATGTTTTCACCAGCCAGCATATTAAAATCCAGTGTACTTTGGTGTGTTTGTGCCCTAAATGACATGGTAAAGGGATATCCCATAGGCATTCGCTGTGAAGCTTCTACAAAGGCTTTGCAGTTATTTTTAAGTGAAAGTGTTGTCATGACATGATCCCATGCCCCAAATTTGTTTTTACTACCAACTGCGTATACAGAATCCACCTCACCGAGTAAATAATAGATAAAATCAATATCATGAATATGTAGATCAAATAGTGCACCACCACTTTTGTCAGGGTCTTGAAACCAACTGCTCCATGTGGGTGTCTGACCTAATCGTTTTGCATGAATAATCTTTATATCTTTTAATTTGTCACTTTCACTATATGATTTTATTACTTTATATTCTGGCCAAAATCGCAGCACATGTGCTACAAATAATTTCACGTTATTCTTATTAACTGCTTGAATTATTCGATGTGCTGACTCCATTGTTAATGTTAATGGTTTTTCACAAATAATATGCTTTCCTGCACTAGCCGCCTTAATGATATATTCCTCATGTAAATAGGTAGGTAAGCAAATATCAATGATGTCTATTTTCTTATCCTTTAATAATTCCTCATAATCTGCCGCAAAGGAACCATCGAACGTTATTTTCTGATGCTTCTCTTTATTTGTCGTATAAATGGAAGTAACCTGACAATTATCAATCTGTTTATACGCATCTAAATGAGTCTTACCAATAAACCCCAAACCAACTAGCCCTATGTTCTTCATTCCCGCTCCTTCTTTTAACCTATTAGCTTTGAAAGATAGCTATAAGATTTGCTTACACAATGGTTTACTTCCTCAAGATTCGCTGGTCCTGACGGAGTAAACTCGATCTCTACACTAATCGGGCCTTTATAAGTTGCTTTTTTAAGAATTTTAAATATTTTGCTAAAATCTAAATCCCCATCCCCAATTGCTGGAAAGTTCCACTCGTTATAAGAACCTAGCTTATCCTTCAAATGAATGAATTCAACATAATCAACGGAAGCTTCTAAGTCTTCATATGGAAATGTATTGCCGTAAAAGATCACATTCGCTGTGTCATAATTTATTTTGACCCGGTTATTTAACGACTTAGCTAGTTTTTTTAAAGATACGCCGGTTGGAAAATTATTACCATGTGTTTCAAGTACAAGTAGTTTATTTAACTTCTCACACTTCTCGATAATAGGTGCTAAATTCTCAGCCAATACTGTTTCATCTTCTATGACATCTGCATCATTATGTGCATCACCCGTCGCTGTTATTATATATTTGCAATCAAATTTCTCAGCCAAGTCGATGCTTTTTAATAGATTAGCGACTCCTTCTTTTTTCATTACATTACTATGGGCCCCAATCCCTATACATTTTATCCCATATTCACAAAGCAATTCTTTAATATCATTTAGCTGTTTTAACGACATTTCCGGTAAAATGTGACCAGTGTGGTCTTTCACTGCGGCTAGTTCAATTTGCGTAAATCCCGCTTTGCTTGCTCCTTTTACTGCCTCTTCTAAAGAATAACCGTGGTATGTATTTGAATTAATCGCAAGCTGTCTTATCATGTCTGTCCCCCTTTATGAAAAGGCATTTATCACAATTAAAACTCAAAACCAGTATTTGTTAAATTAGTATGTACTATGTTACATAAATATTAAAAGATTTCTGAAATTTTATTGTGTACATCATTCTTTTTTACTAAGAACAAGCCGTTAATTATCTTTAGGAAGATTACTAATTGCACAAAATAACTCAAAAATGGTAGAAGGTTATACGCTACCTAAAATTTCTGAGGCTTTAGAAATCCATATTTCTACGGCTCTTTATTGGCGGCATAAAATCCTAAATGCTGTTCGTTCATTAGGTAATCAAACTCTAAAAGGTTTTCTAGAGTGCGATGAAAAAACTTTCTTTTTGGAGAGTGACAAAGGCAAGAAATCTATCACACATAGAAAGCCCTGAAAACGTGGCGGAGCAGCGACAAAAAGAGGAATCTCTAAGGTGCAAATTTGTGTTTTTGTAGCCCAAGACCGTAATGGTCAAGTAATTTCACCAATGGCAGGAAAAAAGCGTATCAAATCAACAGATATAGATAAGGTGTTAGGTTCGTTTATCGATACCTCTGCTTTGTTGTGTTCTAATACAGCAACGAATTATAAGAAGTTTGCATTAAGGGATTACAGCACGAAATGGTCAATAAAGAAAACGCATTCATGTAAGGGAATCCATTATACGTCAACGCTTATCATAAGCGATTAAAGCAATTTATGGAGAGGTTTCAAGGTGTAGCTACAAAGTATATAGATAACTATTTGTATTGGTTCAATACTTGGAACAAAATAAAAAAGTTGCTCACAAAGAACGCGTGAAACAACTTCTATTTAATGCTGTTCATAAATCCATTTACACTACCGTAGAAACCTTGAGAGGTGCCTAAAACATTAATCTTCTTTATACAAGACCATTGCGTAAACATAGAAAAGAGAACAGTTAAACTTAATATCTACTACTTTAATTTGTTTATTTTCTAGAAATGAATTTATTTTATTATCTAAAGTAGTTGTGCTTGCGGAATAAAACGTCTTAACAAATCACCTCCTAATTAATATTTTTTCATTATAGTATTTTATTTTAATTAGCAACATTTTTTACGAAAAGAGCGTTTTAAAAATATCGACCTAGCAGATATTCTCTTCATCAATGGCGATCATGACATGTGTATAACTTGATTTTAGAAAAAAGCGAATTAATTTACTAGGATAGAAGGCTCCATTAATAAATAGTAGATTACCTGGTTCCATTAAATCATCCCACCTATGCATTTGTTTCTTATCTTTCGATCTATTTTTATTAAAATAATAAAATGCAACCTTATCCTACCTCATCGGCAGCACAGTAACTGTTTGCTCCACCAACGGAAATAACATAAACTTGATGTATAAACGTGGATGGTAATTTAGATGCAACAAATTGTGTAGATAGAATATTCGCGTATATTATCTTTTGCGAGTCTTATCGTCAAAGTTTCGAATATATAAGCCTCACAATCTAAACGAAAAAACCGTTTAGTTTTAGTACCAAACGGTTATTATGACTTATTTTATATTTATCCACTATTTATGTAAGTGTTTACACAATAATTTAAATGGTTGTTCGCTCCAAATACTTCTTAGCTAAAGCATCTGTTTCAATCGTATAGTTACTTCCTAGTTCTCTCGTTGTTTCATTGTCACGACTTCCAATCCAGGCGATTAATTGAAACCTTCTCATCATGATAAAAGTTGGGATTTCTTGCTCTTCCTCTACAGTTAGCGAGCGGACCTTTCGATACCCCTCTAACCAAGATGAAAGCAAGGAAGGTACATATGATTTATGTTCAATAAAACTTAAGGATGTCGCTAGATCATATAAAAACCAACCAAAACCACAATCATCAAAATCAATCACTTTGATGTCTTCACGTTCCACCAGTAAATTCGCTAATCTCAGATCAGAATGGATTAAGCCATACCGATTTGCACTCTTTCCGTATCGATCCAACCTTTTTTTGATTTTTTCAGATACTTTTTCAAATAGCTCAAGCCTTTCTGTGTTCATACCTAGGCCATCCTGCCATCTTCCCCACTTAGGATTGGAGCCTAAAATCGTCTCATAATCCCAGGTTAATCTTTTAATATCTCGAAGGCTTTCCCTATTTTTCACAGAATGCTCATGCAATTGTGCGGTAATTTTACCAAGATTCTCAAATTGATTAATAAGCTCTAGTTCATTATCTTCTTGAGGTGCACTTCCTTCTAAAAATGTAAACAGTGTACAGTAAAAAGCTTCGTCTTGATGTTCTATAATCTGAACATACTCCTGATTAACCCCAATAATTGGCAGGGAAACTTTAATTTCAGAATGTTGATTAATCGATTCCAACCACTTTAACTCACTTTCAACCTCTGATTTTGTATGATATCCGGGACGCCCAACCCTTAAAATATATTTTAGGTTTACATCCAAATGGCTCTCAACCAGATAGGTTGCATTTTCCGAGTAATTTAATAGATTTATCTTACACGGAGCAAGTGCCGGGAAGCATTCTACAGCCTTCATTGCGATTATTTTATACTTTTCCAATGAATCTCTTAAAGGATCCTCTAAAGAATGGCTCATATTCACCTACTCCTCTCATACTAAACATTTTTACGAACCATTTCTAAAATCAAAGCTGAACTTTATTCTTTGCCAAATGATTGTTTAATGAAGACTTGTGACCATTCTAGTTTTCTGGTAAAGTTTGTCCACCATCAACTATAAGGGTTTGACCAGTAATAAATCCTGCTTCCCTCGTTGCTAAAAATAACGCTGCATATCCAATATCTTCAACACTCCCTAGCTTTTTCATTGGAATCGATGCTAGCATTTCTTTTAAATACTCCTCACCTAACCCTTCTAGGCCCTCTGTTACTATATTCCCTGGCATCACAGCATTAACAGTGATGTTTTCACTGGCTAATTCCAAAGCAGCCGTTCTCATGAACCCTAACTGGGCAGCTTTACTAGCCGCATAGTGTGACCAGCCCGGATAACCTGTTACAGGACCGGTAATTGAAGAAGTGATTATAATCCGACCATATTCAGCCTGCTTTAAGTAGGGGATACATGCCTGTACAGCATGAAAAGTCCCCTTTGCATTTGTATTCATAACAAGGTCCCACTCTTCATCTGTCATATCTTCAAGATTAGCAGAAGGGAAAATTCCTGCATTCGAACATAACACATCAACACAACCAAACTTTTCAAAAATCTGCTGTGTTGCAGCTGCCATTGATTCTCTGTCTGTAACATCCCCACCAATAGCATATACATTTCCATTTTCACCAGCTAATTCAGCAGCACACGCTTCAGCCGTCTCATGATTTCTCGCTATAATCACAACATTTGCACCTTGCTTTGCAAAAGTAGACGCAATTCCTTTGCCAATCCCTTTACTACCACCGGTAACAATCACAGTTTTATTTTTTACTGATTGATACATGTTGAACAACCCCTTCTCCTTTTCTTATTTCTGAAACCGCACCTTACGCCGTACATGCCTGTACAAACTTGAATTATTATGTAAAAGCTGTATATGATTGTATATAGTCATATATACGCATATAAATACCTGAATATTCTCAATTTTCAGGACAGAAAAGACATGTCCTATAACCTACAATGGATTGGATAATATGCAGTAGAGGAGTCCGTAAAGGAGGGATGTTCGGAAACGATAGTATAATTAACTCTTTGACTGCTTTTTAAAAGATAAAAGAACAATCCCAATGCATGCAGGAGTGTTCTTCTTAATATCCTAACTTCATGGCGTTTTTACCCTTCTTGGCATCCACTATGACATAACGTTTAGCGTCTTTCTTACATCTTCCGCAGATTGATCGAGCTGTGCCTTTTCTTCAGCTGTCAGAGGCAGTTCAATAATACTTTCGATTCCACTTCCTCCTAGTACGGTCGGCACCCCTAGATAAATACCGCTGTAACCATATTCCCCTTCTAGGTATGCAATAGCTGGTAGGACACGTTTTTTATCCTTTATAATCGCTTCAGCCATTTTAACAAGAGAGGCGGCCGGGGCATAGTAGGCACTACCATTTCCAAGTAAATTAACTATTTCTCCGCCACCCTTTCTCGTCCTCTCAATGATTGCATCGATCTGGTCTTTCGTCATCAACTGTTCCAATGGTATACCACCCACATTGGAATAACGGATAAGCGGGACCATACTGTCACCATGCCCACCGAGCACAAAACCTGTTACATCCTCCACAGATAGATGCAATGCCTCTGCGACGAATGTATTAAATCGAGCTGTATCAAGCACACCAGATTGACCAATCACACGATTTTTAGGAAATCCTGTTGTCTTATAACATGTATAGGTCATCGCATCAACGGGATTACTCAACACGAGTACATAGCTATCTGGTGCATATTTTTTTATCTTTTTTGAAACATTTACCATAGTGTCTTTATTTGTCAGTACTAAATCGTCTCGACTCATCCCTGGCTTTCTAGCAATCCCTGCCGTCACAATGACCATGTCTGCACCCTTAATATGAGAATAATCAGAAGTCCCCTTAACCGAAACATTAAATTTCTCAACAGGTCCCGACTCTAGCATATCTAAGGCTTTTCCTTGTGTTGGTTTTTCCATCTCCGGGATATCCACTAATACGATATCGCCAAGTTCTTTTTGGGCTAACATAAACGCACAGGTTGCGCCCGTAAACCCAGCTCCAATCACCGCAAATTTTCTCTTTTTAAATACGTTCATACCTTTTCACCTCAAATCGATTTCAGAAGCGATCCTTATGTTGGTTTCGTTTCTTCCGTACCCTCTGCTTTGTTTCCTTCTGTTTCTCCATCGGATTTTTCTTTATGTCCTTCAATATCCTCTATAGTTTTATTTGCCCCTTGAATAAGTGCTTTCGTTTCAATATCTGGGTGAGGAATGACTAAATGAGAGATAACTGTACCAAATCGATTAGCTGCTTCTCTCCCTGCTTCAACTGCCGCAAAAACAGCACTTACATCTCCTTCAACTACAATCGTCACTAAAGCAGCATCGGCTTTTTCCTGTCTTAGTAACGTAACATCAGCTGCTTTCACCATTGCATCCGCCGCTTCAATTGAGGCAATGAGTCCCCTGGTTTCTATCATTCCAAGCGCTTTACTCACGTTTCACACTCCTTTACTATAAAGATTTCTGACAATCAAAATTCACTCAAATCAGTGGAAGGATACGCCTATTTTACTAATTTGTTGTGAACCCACATAACCTCTTATTTTCCATTCCATCTTACCTTTCACTTTGAAACTGTGAAACTACCTTTTGAACAAGAAAAAGAACCTCGTTCTTATCAATAGATTTTTTATCAATAGGTAGATTCTCTAACACATTCGACACAACCTCGTGCACCTTATCTTCTTCTATAGCACCGGAACTTTCAGGACGAGATGACGCCTGTGGGATTGTGACCTCTTTTGTGACAAACGCTAAACGCTTTACATTGATAAGATGTTGCGCTGAGATATTATCAGACGTAATATTCCCCCCATAAGAGCCGCACCCGAGTGTAAAAGAAGGTTTCAATCCAGTCGTTGCCCCAACTGCTCCGATTGAGGACAGTGTATTAACCATGATCCGGGATACTGGCATTTGATTGGCAAATTCTTCAGCCAGTTGGTGATCGTTTGTATGGATAGACATACTATGTCCTCTTCCTCCAAGGTTCAATAATCCTATACAAATTTCTTTTGCATTTTCCTTATTTTCTGCTGTATAAAGCGCAAGGATGGGTGAGAGCTTTTCAATAGCAAATGGAGCTGACTTTTCTAATCGATCCTCTTCTGCCATGATGACACGAGTATCAGCTGGTACTTGAATTCCGGCCATTTTGGCAATTTCCAACGCTGACTTCCCAACAATATTCGGATTCAGCTGTCCCGTTATAGGGGAGATGACCTTTTCCATCTTTGCCTTCTCTTTACCCTCAATAAAATAAACCCTATTGTTTTTCAGCTCACGTATAGTCATTTCCTTTATATACCTGTCAACAACAATCGCTTGTTCTGTTGCACAAATCGTTCCATTATCAAAGGTTTTACTTTCAATAATATCTTTAACAGCCTTTGCAATATTTGCCGTTTTTTCTAAATAAACAGGGACATTTCCTGGCCCTACACCATATGCCGGCTTACCTGAGCTATAAGCTGCTCGAACAAGACCCACACCACCTGTTGCTAAAATAACATTTGTTAGCTTATGCTTCATTAGCTCTGTCGTTGCTTCAAGTGAAGGGTTTGATATCCAGCCTATTAATCCTTCAGGTGCTCCCGCTTCAATAGCAGCTTCATTACATATCTTTAATGCTTCAATCGTACAGTTCATTGCACGTGGATGCGGACTTACCACAATCCCATTTCCACTCTTTAACGCAATTAATGTTTTAAAAATAGCTGTTGATGTAGGATTTGTTGTCGGAATAATTGCCGCTACCACGCCAAAAGGATAGGCAATTTCTGTCACCTTTGAAATATGATCGCGATGTATAATTCCAATCGTTTTTTCATCCTTAATTGACTCATACACATCACGAGAGCTAACTTCATTTTTTATTTTCTTATGCAAAACAACGCCCATTCTCGTTTCTTCCACGGCCATCTCCGCAAGCCTTTCAGCTGCACGGAAAGCAGCGTCTGCAACTCGTTTCACTATACTATCAACCTGCTGTTGTGTGAAAGTCTCATATATCTTTTGCGCCTCATGTGCTCTTACTAAAGCGTTTCTCATTTCCTGAATGGACAGAAGGTCTTTGTCTAAGCTCATGTTTAATCCCCTCCTCTAATAATGCTTTGGCTTTATTGAGACAGCTATGATCACTTCTCGAAAAGCATTGGCTGCTGCTTCACATGCAGATTGAGATCCAGATAAAAGTCCACCACCAAAATTCGTTTCTGAAGGTGGTTTATATAAAGATTTCAGTTCTACATCCGCTGCTTTTAAAGCCGCATCGATCCCGAACATCGCTTCAAGTGGAGGTGCAATTAAATAGGCAATCGCGTCTCCTTCTTGAATACCAGCCTCTTTAGACAGTAACTTTCCTGTACGAGGGATGACATGTGCAAAAAAGGCATGTGTTTCCTCCTCATTCAATGCTTCAAAGTAAGCCTGCTCGTTCACTGTTTGGATAACGGCATCCATGCCACTTTTCACTTCTTCATTGTTAGATCCAGATAATATTCCAATAAATTCACCTGATAAGGGTCCTGAGGCATGCCCTGAGCCTGCATAAAAAGAATGATGATAAGCCACTTCTACATCTGCTTGCTTTGTTGCTTCATCAAGGGCCACCATTCCAACGTCATCGATTGTAATGGTAAACATTCCAATACTCCGATGTGTTAGGGGTAATTCAAACTTCTTTATCATATCAGGATGAACATTTGAAATAATCCGAGTGGCTAATACATCCCCGTAAATTCGTTTGAGCTTCATAGTAGGAGTCTCCTTTACTCTTCCTTTTGAACGAGTGCTATTCCACTTGCTTTATATTTTAAAATTCTCTCAACAACCGAACCTAAATAAGCACCGGCCTCAACAGGTGGTATCCCACCTTTATGGATGTTTGATACAACCATTCGGTTGGCTTCGATTGTTCCAATTCTAGGCTGATAACATAAATAAGCACTTAGTGATTCTGCACTAACAAGACCTGGCCGTTCCCCTATTAGCAAGACAATGACATCTGGTTTTAATAGTTCACCAACCTCATCCATGACAGCCACCCGGCCGCGTTCAATGTAAAAGGGTGTCCCTAGTTTGTACCCCAAACTCATAAGTGATTGTTCAAGAGATAAATACACATCCTCGACATTTTCTTCGACCGCTTTTGAGCTTAAGCCGTCTGAAACAATAATTTGTATGGTAGGTCGATCAATACATTTTTCCTTTATCACTCGTTTACTTTCATCAGATAATCTTCTACCGTAATCAGGACGTCTTATATAAACTTCGTTGTCTGTTGCTTTTGTTGTCACGGAAAATAACGTAAGTTGTGCAAGCAAAGATGTTGGTACCTCACCGGAAACAGCATCTACTGCTGCTGCATGGTCATAGCGGAATTTAAGCCATGTGGTTGTACGTGGTCGAGGCCCCGCCCTACCAACTCCTATTCGTGCTGGTGTCTTCATTTGCATTTCCCGCAGCTGTTCAGAAATGTTCTCACCTTCCTCTGGGTTAGATAAAATCACTTCTGTTTCATTTTCAACAGCTTGTTCACGTGTATTTGAAAACTTAACCATTTCATGTTTACCTTCACTTATAAAAGTAGGAAGAACTTGTACCTTTTGACGGTCTTCTGAGCTAGAATCTTCCTCATTCATGGAGAGTTTAGAGACGATCATTCTTGTAATCTTTTCTATTAACTGAGCGTCCATTTTTTCACTCCTTTGCCTTAGCTAGAAAATCAATCTTCATCTACTTGTTAAAGAAGGTTGGGTCACCAGCGATATCTGATAGCCTTCCATCCTTTGTAAGGATCCCCATCTCAACAAGCCAACGATTATATTCTGGGGCAACACTCTTATTCATTGTTTGCCTTAATGTAGCCATATCGTGATAGCTTAATGACTGGTAATTGAGCATACAGTCATCTCCCATCGGTGCTGAAATAAGAAAATTCACTCCAGCTGCGGTTAACAACACACCTAAATCCTCCATGTCATTTTGATCTGCTTTTGCATGATTCGTATAACAAACATCTACACCCATAGGAAGCAAATGCATTTTTCCCATAAAATGATCCTCTAGTCCTGCTCGAATAATTTGTTTATTGTCATATAAATATTCCGGACCGATAAAACCAACGACCGTATTCACGATAAACGGATCATAGCATCTAGCGAATCCATAGTTTCTTGCTTCTAATGTCATCTGATCGATATTGTAATGTGCTTCTGCCGATAACTCTGAGCCCTGACCAGTTTCAAAATAAAGACGCTGAGGGCCTGTACCGGTGCCTTCTCTACGTGCAAGTTCATTTGCTTCGTGTAAAAGCTCAGCTGTTATTCCGAATGAATGATTGGCTTTTTCTGTTCCTGCAATACTTTGAAAAATCATATCAGCCGGTGCGCCTTGGCGAATTGCTTTCATTTGAGTCGTCACATGTGCTAATACACAATTTTGAGTCGGAATCCTCCAGTCTTGAATAAAATCATGTGTAGCATGAAGTAACCGCTTTACACTCTCGACTGAATCATCCACAGGGTTGATTCCAATCACAGCATCACCGGTGCCATAAGAGAGGCCATCTTTAAGAGAGGCCATAATTCCCTCCACATCATCTGTCGGATGATTTGGTTGTAACCTCGATGACAGTGTTCCTTTTTGACCAATCGTACTATTGCATTTTGTCAAAACCTCGATTTTATTTGCGGCATGAACCAAGTCCATATTTGACATCAGCTTAGCTACAGCAGCGATCATTTCACTTGTCAGACCGTAGCTTAACCGTTTCAATTCCCTGTCGGTTGTATGATTTGAAAGAATATATTCTCGTAATTCTGCTACCGACCAGTTTTTTATAGAAGCATAAATCCGTTCATTGATTGAATGCTCAATCATTCGGGAAACTTCATCTTCATCAGGTGAAAGCAATGGGTAATTTCGGATATCCGCGAGAGTAACCTCACTTAAAACCTGTTTTGCTGCGATTCGCTCTTGAACGGTTTCCGCAGCTATACCGGCTAATCTATCACCTGATTTTTCTTCATTCGCTTTTGCAAAAAGTTCCTTTAAATCTGAAAAAAGATACACGTCACCTAAATAGGTTGTTTTTAACTTCACAACTGCCACCTCCTAATAACACGAACTGAACCGTCACGAAAATGCTAATGTTTTCATAACGACTGGAACAACACCTGAATGTAGCTGTTTACCAATATCTACATAATCACCATGCTCTACTTTGATTTGATCAATACAAATACATGGTTGCCGAGGATATTTCACCTGTAAGGATTGTCCCAATGCTCTGGCTAAATCTCTTTCAAGAACTACCACCAATGGCTGGGTAGGATTTTTCTTATAGCTATTTCCTTCAATAAGAGCCTCTACAAGCTGCTGAATCTCCCGAAAATGGAGGAGTGGAATATCTGCTAAATATATGGCGAAATTCTGACCTTCATGAAATGGATCGTATAATTGCACACCTTCTCTAAATGCATAAGAGATATAGGGTAACGTATTTGAGAAGCTTCCCGGGAATTCAATTCGATGAACCGGTAAATTTCGAATAGGAAGGAAAGTAGATTCCACTCGGATCGTTGCACCACTTATCTCGGTCGTTTGGGTTCCTGCGCCAATGACCGTTGCTCTTACCGTCACATTCGGTTTTTTCCACTCATACTCAGTTAAATCGCGATTATCCAAAATAGACTTGGCCAAAGTCATTCCAATATCATCATAGGTGGCAGTAGTCGTATGTTTTTCGTAATGATACATGCACTCTGCAACTCCACCGGAAAATGATATAACATCAATTTTTTTTCTCCAATTTGGCTTATGCCCGAGTAAAAAAGGTTCATCCTCATTCTTTATTTGATTTGCTAGGACACGTGAAAGAACGGCAGCTAAATGATCTGTTACTCTTTTCAAATCCGCGTGCGGAATAGTCATTCTCTCTTGAATATCAATTCCAATTTGTTCAAAAGTTGGTTTAATCTGATCAGATACATAGTTTATTGCTCCATGCTCAAACTCAATCAGCTTTCCACCAATATGTAACGTGCATGTTCCTAATAGCTTGCCATATTGATAGACAGCAATATTAGCGGTGCCACCACCAATATCAATATTTGCAAAGACCTTATCAGATTGCCTCGAAGCATCGTAAAGCCCTGATCCCTTTGCAGCGATAATCCCCTCAAGATCAGGTCCTGCTGTGGCAACCAGGAAGTCACCCCCTCGACTTGAAAGATGATTTATTACTTCCTCTGCATTTGATTTCGTGGCAGCCTCACCTGTGATGATGGCAGCACCTGTTTGAACAAGATCAGGCGAAATACCCGCAATTTGATACTGTGTTCCTACTAGTTTTTCAATTTTAGCCATATCTATTTCTGTACGTGATCGTAAAGGCGTTCGAAAAATCGGACTTTGATACATAATTTCTTTCCCAACAATTTGAATTGTCGGAACACGTGAGACACCAGCTGTATTTTTTAATAAAAAACGGCTAATGACCATTTTCGTTGTACTTGTTCCAATATCGATTCCCACACTAATCATGTATTCCTCTTTAAAAAAATAGCTCATTTTGACATCCTCCCAATGTTAAAAGATTAAATGAGCTGGTATTATTAATTATGGAAGATAACCACATCACTCCGAAAAGCATGTGTAAGGTCTCTCATCTCTTTCATACTTGAGCATGCAACAAGATCAATTATCTCTTGAATTCCTTGATTCTGATAAGCAGAGGTAAGGACAATTGGTCCAGTTTTGATTGCCTTTTTTAACTGACCAACTGCACGTTCAACATCTGCCTTCTCATGATCACATTTGGTTATAACACCGATAATGAGCTTGTTTATACCTGTACTAAAGCCCGGGGGAAAAATAGAGTTGTTTTTTGTTGCATCTTGAATGAATAAAACATGTGTCACTTCAAGGGCTGTAGTCATAATACTTTTGTAATACATTGGATTTTCAGTGTATTCACCAGGTGTGTCCACAATCCAGTTATCATACATTAAGGTTTGTGTTTTATGTGCCTGTATGTTTTTTCCTAATAAAGCTATTCTTAGGGTTGTTTTACCTGCACGTATACCACCTATTAGCATCGCTCGGTTTTTCATTTAAAGACCACTCCAACCGATTATGATTTTGTGATCATAGATGGTGTATAGCTTAGTGCTTGTTTAAGAAAGCGATTTACTTCCGTAAGTGCTGTTTCGACTTCTGATACACTCCCTACTAATACAAGGCTTCCTGTAAAACGATCAAGAAAACCAATTGTTACATTTGCAGCCTTTGTGGCATAATCACCAGCAATAATTACGGTTTCACTTGGAGTAAGAGTCAGGATTCCTAATGCACCTGCTACCTCTAAGCCAAGCTTGTCATACAGATCAGGATCAGGATTTGCAATCAAGTGACTTAGAGTTACCTGCTTGCCAGGGACAAACTCCTGAATAAATCGCTTTTTTTCCTCTGCCACTCGTAACACCCGCTTTCACTTAAAACCTTACAAACTATTTACCTATCACCTTTCAAGCATCAAACACTTAACGGTTTGATCATCCGCTGTTGGAATGACGGAACATGTTATGAAGGCACCTGTCCTGTAAGCTACCCTTTTTCCTGCCTCAATGGCTAATTTGACTGCACTTACATCACCCTCAATAAAAATTGTGATGAGGGAAGGATCTGTTTTGTTTTGCTGAAACACCACCACGTCTGCAGTTTTCATCATCACATCTGCTGCTTCAATAGCAGTGGCAATTCCGATTGTCTCGATCATGCCAACAGTTCTTCCCACGGATGTCATCCCCCTTGATCTTCCGGGTCAATAATGCCGATAATAAGCGCATCAATCGGAACGGATTGTTCAATAAAAGTAGAGGCAGGAGTACCTCTGGTCACAATTACTTTATCACCTGTTCCAGCACCAATACGGTCAACTGCAACAAAAATAGAATCAGTAATGGACTCGTTCCCTATAGTATCTATTCTTACCTTTAACAGTTTAAAACCGGTTAATCCGTCCTCTTTTCTGGTGGCCCATATACTTCCTATTACAGTTCCGATGACCATTATTCAAGCCTCCCTGACTTATATAAAGGCTGTTAACTACTCAGAGTAAGAAATGTCAATACCCCGTTCGTTTGCTTTATCCTTGGCGAGTGGCGTAAGAATCATCCCAGGTTTAATGACAAGCTTATCACCTGAAAATCGTTCCATTTTTTCTTGTGTAATGAGTTTTGATGCCTTTACTTCCTTATTACACGTTCGTTGTTGTAGTCGGTTCAATTCCTCTAGTTGTGTAAAGGAGACTCCAAACTCTTCAACCGTTTTCTTGTAGGAACAAATTTTGTTGATATAATTAACATACCTGTGTCCCATTTCATTAGACTGGATGAGTTTCTGTAAGCTTGGTTCAAGCACAATTGAAATGGGGATTTCCTGAGTAATTAACTGTATAAATAACTTACTTTCAAGAGTATCGGTAAAACCAAGTGCTATTCGTACAAGGGTGTCTTGGTCGATATTGAAAAATAAGGCTTGCCTTACATCCATATATGAATAACACGCTTTTGGTGTCGCTTGTTCCACATTCCAATAGGTTGATAGATGATGAATCTCGGCCTCTAGATCATTCTCTTCCTTAGAAATAACAAGAAGCTTTGGCTTAGGAGTTCCGTTAGCAGGCTCTAGCTGACGAATTACTTCTCTCACAATACTTTCAATTATGTTTGAATCAATCATTGAAATTCACCCGAAAGGATTAATTCCCCGAAATCACCTGAGCGAACATTTGCAGCATTCGCCTCGTCTGTATCAATATGCATTTCGAGGACGTAATTAGGTGATACTCTCACCTTCACCTGCTCAAATGTAAGAGGTCTAAGTTTGTTTACCATTTTTATGCGGACAAACATGCCATCCTGTACGTGAAATCTACTGGCATCATCTGGAGACATATGAATATGCGCCTGTGCAACAATTAGGCCCTTTTCCACATAGATACTACCTTTCGGACCAATCATGGTAAAAGGTGAAGAATCCTCAACATTCCCGGACTCTCTGATTGGTGCTGTTAAACCAAGCTTTATCGAATCAGTTATACTCACTTCTACCTGTATCTGCTCTCTAAATGGACCTAATACTCTAACATGCTCAATGCTCCCCTTAGGTCCAGCAATTGTCACCGTTTCGTTGGCTGCAAATTGACCAGGCTGTAAAAGATTTCCCTTTTTACTTAAACATCTATTACCAAAGAGAGTAGCAAAGGACTCCTCTGTTAAGTGGCAATGACGACCCGAAACACCTATCGGAACACGGTTATCAATAGACCTACTATGTTTGTTTTCTGGACTTGTTAGTTCCTTGACGATCTCATCGACTAAATGATCAATCTTGTATTTATTCATTTAGCAGCCCCCGTATATGTTACTCTCCTACCTTCGGCAAAATCCCAATCAATTCATTATGTGGGCGAGGGATGACATGAACAGATAGTAATTCGCCAACACGTTGTGCAGCAGCACTTCCTGCTTCTGTTGCTGCTTTTACTGCCCCTACATCCCCTGTGACAAGTACTGTGACAATACCACCACCTACATGTACTTTACCGACTATATTTACATTTGCAGCCTTTACCATAGCATCTGCTGCTTCAATTGATCCTACAAGTCCTTTTGTTTCGATCATACCGAGTGCACCATTTAAATTTGACATACGATTTTCCCCCTATTTTTCAAATTAGATTTTTATAACAATATCTGTTAGCTAACAATACTTTGTAAATTTCACTTTATTTATATAAGCGCTTGGTTCTTTCATAACTAAATGACAACGGGCCCAATCCTCCACCTCATCCCCTGTTAGCGGAACTGCGTATTGATTATTTTCCTCACAAGTTTTGGAAGCAGTGTACCTATTTACGTTCAATGAAGACCACTCTAGCATTTCATCTTCACTTAGTGACATGGTGTATTGGGATTGTTTTCCGTCCAAGCCCATCCGCTCAAGGACCAGCTTTGTAATCTTTTCAACCAGTTTATGATCCATTTTTTCACCCCTTTGGGTAAGGTAAAGAAAGTCAATTGGCTCATACTTTTACAAACGCTCGCTTCCTTAGTTACTCACCTTTAGTGTGTGCATTGCTAAAATAAGTTCCTCACAAAAGGCTTCGCGACTCGAAAAGCAAGCGTTCGCAATTAGTCTGAAGTTGTCATGTATCTAGTCTATCAACTAATTAATCCAATCACTTTTTTGGCCTAATGATCAACAACGTCAACCTGTTCTTCTGGTGCATCCTTATTAATCCGGTGGCGTGCCCAAACAAAATAGTAAATAATTGCTACGATAAACACACCAATACTGACAAAGAAGAATGTGAGATTCGCGAACACACTTGCAAAGATTGAAATAACAGATAAAATTAACGAAACAATTGGTGTAAACGGATATAAAGGAGTTTTGTAGGCACGTGGCAGATTCGGCTCTTTCTTTCTAAGAATTAAGACAGAAAGATTCATTGAAATATAGGATACAAGTGCCCCAAAAGTTGAAATTAGGATTAAGTCATTTGGATTGAATAATACAACTAGAATTAAGCCAAGAATTCCTGGTAGAATAATGGCTAAGTATGGCGTTCTTCTTGTTTTATGCAGCTTTGATAGGAAACCAGGTAAATAACCAGCTCTTGATAACGCAAAGATTTGACGCGAATAGGCAAGAATGACCCCCGAAAAGCTTGCGATTAACCCAACAAGTCCTATTGATGCAAGTATTTGAGCTAACCAATACGTATTACCAAACGCTGCCCCAATGGCTGCTGGTAGAGGGTCATCGGCTTTACTCATTAATTCAACTCCACCAAGACCGATCGCCACTGTCGTTGTTAAAACAGAAAGGATCATCAAGGTAACAATTCCGGAGATAATTCCCTTTGGCATATCCTTTTTCGGATCGCGTGTTTCTTCTGAAAGCATTGGAAGCATTTCAATTGCTAAAAAGAGCCACATTGCATATGGGAGAGCAGCCCATATGCCCTTGAAACCATTCGGAATTAACCCTCCATTACTAGTTCCGAGTAAATTTTCCACTCGAATTTGCGGTAAACCCACAAAATACATAAGCACAAGTAATGCTAGTGCAATAAAAACTAAAACAGCTTCTAACGTTGCATATTCCTTGATTCCAATAATGTGAACTACCATAAAGAACACATACATAAATGCTGCTGCAGCAATTGTACTTACAGCTGGAAACAAGAAGCTAATGTAAGCCCCGATACCTATCGCAATAATAGGTGCAGCAATAAAATATTCAAGAATAACCCCAATTCCAGTAAGATAACCAGCAAGTGGCCCCATCGCTCTTCTTGCAAAGGAATATGGTCCCCCTGCATGAGGCAATGCAGTTGATAGCTCAGAGATTCCTAGACACATAAACCAATACATAATTCCCATAATAGCTGTGGCTACTAACATACCAACATACCCAGACTGTGCTAAACCAAAATTCCAGCCAAAGAAGTTACCAGAGATTACGATACCTACACCTATTACCCATAGATGAAATGGTGTCAGCGTCTTCTTAAGTTCCAAATTCTTTGATTCTCCCATTTCTGTTCCTCCTAGATAAAGTTTTCATAGTATTTCATAGAAAAACCAACTGGGATTAATTGCTGAATATTTTGGCATGACTGTCATTTATAAAAAACGAGTTTTTTAAGAGTAACCAGTAGCATTTTGTTTTCGTTTTTGACTAAGATTTAACTGACTCATAGTGTATTCACCCCCTTCCCAAAATTGGATGTCATTTAATCAAACAAACGCTGGCTGCGTAGCCGCTTCCTTAATGCTTTTTTCACAGCGCTCCAACAAATCATCGCAATATGACTTATCTAACAACAAACCAGGCTTGAATTGCAGCACTTTTGTATCAAGCATCGAATAAATCGCCCACACACCATTGTTATACAGATGACGCATGACATCTTTGGCAGCATTTTCTTCTCTGAACTCTAGCCCCATAATGACACCTAGCTGACGAATCCCTACAAAATAATGAGGATATCGCTGTTTAATCTGCTCTAACCCTGTTCTTAAATAGCGCGAAACATATTCAACATTTTTGACAACCTCTGGCCGCTGAGTAATCTCTAATACCTTATCCGCAACTATACAACCAAGCTCAGCCCCACCAAATGTAGAGATATGTGCGAGGCCATCCTCATTCATCCAACCTCCAGCTTGCTCACTCACAACAGTTGCAGCAATTGGATAAATCCCTCCACCTAACCCCTTTGCAGTGACGAGGATATCTGGTTCTACGCCGTAGTGCTCAATACCCCACATTTTTCCACTTCTCATCAGGCCTGTTTGGACCTCGTCTGCTACATAAAGAGTCCCATATTTCTCACAAAGCTGCTTCACACTTTTTAAGTAACCTTCCTCAGGCATCGGAAATCCATATGTCGCTGGAATCGTTTCAATGACGACACAGGCTACCTCCTCATTCGAAAGTGCTTTTTCCATAGCAGCTACATCATTAAATGGAACTTGGGTAAACAAACCTGGCTCACCTTGACTTAAAAATGGCCCGGAGTATCTTACGTGTCCTAAGGAGACCGCTAAACCGCTATGACCATGGTAGCCATTTTGAATTGAGACCACTTTCTTCCGCTTAGTCGCATAACGGGCACATTTAATTGCTGCATCAATTGCCTCGCTTCCACCAGCCGCAAAAATAGAGTAGCGCACACTATTTGGAGTTGAGCGAGCAAGGGATTCTGCAAGCTTTGCACGTCCAATTGCGGGAAAGTGGTGGTTCCCAATATCAAAGTCATCCATTGCATCCTTTAACGTTTGAATAATCTCTTGGTTACGATGGCCAAGATTATACGTACCTCCGTTTAAGTGTAGATTCATAAGCTCCTTACCATGCATATCATATACATAGTAGCCCTCACGATTCCCCATAACAAAGTCAATACCATCCTCCTGCCATTGCCGTGTTTTTCCCGGATTCCAAAATTCAATTGATTTTTCTAACACTTGCGCTTTTGTCATAGTAACTTTCATTTGATTAACTCCTTTTTAACGATCTTTTAATTTTGTTCGTTTGTTTAACCAACGACCATTTTAATTTCAAGAGAATTCAATTTTTCACACCAATAATCCGATAATTTCTTATCTGTAACGACAATGCTAGCTTCTGAGAGGGATGAAACATGGGCAAAAGTAGTTTTATCAAACTTTGTATGATCTGCAAGAATAACCACTTCGTCCGCACGCTCCATCATAATTCGGGATAAATTCGCGCTGTAAATATCATAATCAGTAACTCCACTTACTGCAGATATTCCACCAGCAGCAATAAAGGCTTTGTCTGCTTTTAAATCACCAAGCATCTTTTCAGCTATAGGACCAGCAGTTAACTTTTGGTCTTTCCCTAATTCCCCGCCTGTAAAAATCACTCTACCGTCAAAATGATCAAGGCACATCATTAAAATCGGGATCGAAGGCGTAACAATTGTCACATCTTTTTTTTCATGCAAAAATGAAACCATATGTGAAGGAGTAGTCCCGTGTCCAATCATGATGATATCGCCATTTTCAACAAGTTCTGCAGCCGCTTTACAAATAAATTGCTTTCCCTCTGCATTTACCATCGACTTCTTTTCAAACGGAGGTTCAATAACTTGACCCTTTTCCCTAACGGCACCACCATGAACCTTCTTGAGTAAGTTTTCTTTCCCTAACCTGTCAAGGTCACGTCGAATGGTTTCCCCTGAGACCCCAAGAACATCAACTAACTCTACGATTCTAACTTGCTCGTGCCTGTTCAATATACCAAGAATAGTTTTCTTCCTTTCCTCAAAAGAGATTGACATCTACATCACCTGCTATCAAATAGATCCTTATACAAAAGGTCAATCTAACTAAACTGGGATAAAAGGAACTCCTTTTTAACTGTGCTCTTTGTGATCCCCTCTATTTCAGCTTGAATATTAGAAGGAACCATTCAAATTTCACAAAAAACAACATGAATATTGGATTTTTCTTTATTTATTTTGATTTTATGATGGCTTGGCTGAAGATATGCGATGGATTGTCCCCTTATTTTAGAATTAGAATTAGGCTGTTTTCGCATACTTTGTTGTTTTTAATAGAGTTATGTTGAAAATTAGTTCGTTCCATTGCGCTCCAGACACTCGCTTTCCGCGGGGAGGAAGCCAAGCCTCCTCAGCTTCGCCTGTGGGGTCTCGGCCTTTCCTCTTCTCCCGCAGGAGTCGAGTGTCTTCCGCTCCATTTCACTTTAGAGTAAAAATAGTATTCAAAAGCAACAATCTTTACGAAAACAGCCTAGAATTAAGAAAAATAGAAGTGATATTGGAGTTTTTATACTAATGTCTTTTCCCTTATAAGAAATAACCTATTTCTCTACCAATGTTAAACAATTCTCTATTTCTTCTTCATAATGGTAACAACAGAAAAAAGCGGTATAATTAATTTAAATAATTACACCGCTTATCAATGGCATTAAAAAGCGCCTTTTTGCTGTTTTCGCAGCCTATTAAAATATAAAAATATCGGAAAAGGGATGATAATAAATCCAAAGCTTTTGATAACCATGTTTAAAGCTTGCTGTTTTGTACGCTCTATTTCCAATTTGACATATTCCTCATAATCTTTCTTCAATTCTTCACTATTTAGTGGTGGCTTCTTTCCTTCTTCACCAATAGGATACTCGCTTTCTTTCATCATTTTGTACTCTGTAAAGGTTTGAGTATAAGGGTTTGGACTTACATAATCTGCCATACCGTTAAATATCCCAATCCCA
>JAPSKD010000386.1 GCA_031177865.1 Bacillus sp. (in: firmicutes)
TTAACCGTACTCAAATGACCGCAAAAACAGATATTCCAGTGTGGAACGGGGTTACTGTTGGACACAGAGACACAACTTCTGTCCCAGGTACTTTGAACAAAGTATTCTTTTCTCAAGGCTGGTCATCGAACGCAGGGAATGCATGGGCATCTGTGGGGGGGGCTCTAGAAATTAAATTTAAGGGGACTGAGATTAGATTGTTTGGTGAAACCAACCCGTCAAATGGTAAAGGCGATGTTTACCTTGATGGACAGCTAGTCGGTGAAGCTAATTACGTCAATAACAGCAGTATTGCTCAGATGGTCTGGTCTGCAGAGAATCTGGAAGACAAAGAACATACACTCAAGGTAGTGGCAAAAGAAAAGTATATCAGCTTTACAAAAGCGGAAATCGAAACAAATGACCCTGTATTAGCGGTTAAAAAGTTAGGGTCTCCTGATATCGTAAAAATTTCAGATGAATCACTAATAGAAAATAAAGAAAATACGGTTTATGCATTTAGAAAAAATACTGCTTGGGGCTCTAATACTACAAATGCCTGGGCGAGCTTTAATGATGATCCATATATCTTAGTTAACTTCACTGGCTCAGGTATTGATTACTTAGCTAGGCCAGTGGCTGGGCAACAATACAATTTCGAGCTTGATGGTGTCGATATGGGCAATTTTAGCTCTAATGGCGACGGAGTAATGTATTCGGTTAAAGGACTTGAAGAAAAACCTCATACTCTGAAGATTTCATTGAAAGATAATGAAAGAAAAGAAACCTTCATGGATTACCGTGGTGTCAATATCTATAGTACACCTAAAGTAGAAGGTCCTAACAGCAGCATGATCTTTGATTTTGAAGGTTCAGGTTTCAATTTATTTGGAGCGACTCCGGATGCATTGATTGATGTTTATATCGATGACCAATTAATCGAAGAAAATTATAGAATTTATGCTAAAGGTGACAGACAAACCTCTTATACAATTCGAGGACTAAAAGATTCGAAACACACCGCTAAAGTTGTGATTAAAGGCGGTACTTTTACCTTGGATGGTATCGATGTGGTTACAGGCAGAAATAAAGTAGAAGTAAACAAGACAAAATTGCAGGAATTGTTTGATGTTAACAAAGACAAAGACCACAAAGACTACACCAAGGATAGCTGGATCACTTTCCATAAAGCGTTTCAAACAGCAAAAGAAGTATTACAAAACCCTCAAAGCACATTAGAGAAAGTAGTCGCTGCAAGAACATCCTTAGAGGCAGCAGTTGAAGGTTTAACAGAAATAACGAGTAATTAAGCGAGAGACTTTGCAGTAGCCGCCGAAAAAGGCCATCCGGTGTTCGGGATGGTCTTTTCAGCTTGCTTATATTACTCTTTTAAACTCCCTTATATGCTTTACGGTAAATTTCAGCTAATTCTGTTACTAAAGGCATCTTAGGGTTAGCAGTAGTACATTGGTCTTCGAATGCTTTATCTGCGAGGTAGTCAACCCTGCTTTCGAAAGCCTGAGCGTCAACACCATTTGCCTCAATGCTCATTGGAATCTCTAGTTCCTTTGCAAGGCGAATGATTGCTTGAACAAGGCTTTCAACCCCTTCTTCTGTTGTACTCGCAGGCAGTCCAAGGGTTCTTGCAATTTCCGCATAACGCTTATCTGCCACAAAGTGGGCATATTTCGGGAATGCTGTAAATTTATTCGGTTTAACTGCGTTATAACGAATTACATGTGGCATTAATATTGTATTTGCTCGTCCGTGAGCAATATGGAATTCTGAACCAAGCTTATGGGCAAGGCTATGGTTGATACCAAGGAATGCATTGGCAAAGGCCATCCCAGCAATCGTTGAAGCATTATGCACCTTTTCACGCGCTAATTCATCACTGCCATTCCGATAGGCTCTAGGCAGATATTCAAATACAAGCTGGATCGCTTTCATCGCAAGTCCATCTGTATAATCATTTGCCATACAAGATACATATGCCTCTATGGCATGGGTCAATACGTCCATTCCAGTATCAGCTGTAATATGTTTAGGTACCGTCATAACGAACTGTGGATCAATAATCGCTACATCTGGTGTTAATTCATAATCGGCAAGCGGGTATTTAATATTTGCTTCCTTATCGGTTATAACGGAGAAGGAAGTTACCTCCGACCCTGTTCCAGACGTGGTTGGGATCGCTACAAATTGTGCCTTTTCACCTAACTTAGGATATTTCACAATTCGTTTACGGATATCGAGAAATTTCTGCTTTAAGCCAAAGAATTCAGATTCTGGATTTTCATAGAACAGCCACATTCCTTTAGCAGCATCCATGGCTGAGCCGCCGCCAAGGGCAATAATCACATCTGGCTGGAATTTTGCCATCATTTCGGTACCCTTCATTACTGTTTCAATGGATGGATCTGGTTCTACCTCTGAAAAAATTTCACAATGGACATAATCAGGACGTTTCCTTAAATAATATAGTACTTTATCTACATAGCCCAGTTTCACCATTCCAGGGTCCGTTACAATGAAGGCTTTAGAAATCTTCGGCATTTTAGCTAAATACTGAGTGGCATTTTTCTCAAAATAGATTTTGGATGGAACTTTAAACCATTGCATATTAACATTCCTCTGGGCTACTTTTTTAATATTGATTAAGTGAATCGCACCAACGTTAGTTGAAACCGAATTTCCTCCATATGAACCACAGCCAAGTGTTAATGAAGGCATATAAGCATTGTAAATATCACCGATGGCACCTTGTGAAGATGGGGCATTGACAATGATTCTTCCGGCTTTCATTCGGTGTCCAAACTGCTTTATTACATTTTGGTCTTGGGAATGGATGACTGCAGAATGTCCTAAACCGCCAAATTCTAGCATTTCTTCTGCTCTTTTTAAGCCTTCTTCAAGATTGCTGGCTTTGTAACAGGCTAGGACTGGGCTTAATTTTTCTCTTGATAGCGGGTATCCTGGTCCGACGCCGTCTAATTCAGCTACAAGAATCTTTGTGTTTTCAGGAACACTTACACCTGCTAAAGCGGCAATTTTGCTTGCAGCCATTCCAACAATATTCGGGTTAACAGCACATGACTTTTTATTAATAACTAATTTTTCAACCTTTTCTTTTTCTTCTTCATTTAAAAAATAACAGTTATTCGCAATCATCTCATTTTTGACTGCTGAATAAATTTCTTGATCAATAATTACGGCCTGTTCAGAGGCACAAATCATTCCGTTGTCAAACGTCTTTGAAAGGATTAAATCATTCACTGCCTGATGGATGTTGGCTGACTTTTCCATATAACATGGGACATTTCCGGGTCCAACACCCAGGGCTGGTTTACCAGAGCTATAAGCGGATTTAACCATTCCCGCGCCGCCAGTTGCAAGAATCATCGATACCTTTGAATGATTCATCAGTGCTTGTGTAGCCTCAATAGAAGGTGTTTCAATCCATTGAATGCAATTATCAGGAGCACCTGCTAGTACAGCTGCGTCCCTAAGGATTCTTGCTGCGGCACTGCTGCATTTTTGTGCGGATGGATGGAAGGCAAACACAATGGGATTTCTCGTTTTTATGGATATAAGTGCTTTAAACATTGTTGTGGATGTCGGATTGGTTACAGGTGTAACACCAGCGATAACTCCAACCGGTTCTGCCATTTCAATGATTCCTTCGTGTTCGTTTTCGTTAATAATACCTACAGTTTTATCATATTTGATAGTATGGTAGACATATTCAGTTGCAAACATATTTTTAATGATTTTATCTTCGTAAACACCTCGTTTGGTTTCCTCAATAGCAAGTTTTGCAAGCTGCATATGCTGATCAAGACCAGCCAAGGCCATTTGCTTCACAATAGTATCAATCATTTCTTGGTCAAAGCTGCGGAATTCCTCTAAGGCCTTTTGAGCTTTTTCCACCAAGGTATCAATCATGTATGTTACACTTTGTATTTCCTTGCCTGTTTTTTCTGTCACTGCCATGTTAATTCCTCCAATAACTAAATGGTTTGTGAAATATTTCACAAAAATATATAAAAAAATAACAACAAACAGAATTGATTTGAACTTACGTTGTTACACACATACAGGGTTTCGTGGTATCTATTCAAAGGATATGTCAGTAAGGACCTTTGAATATTTTTTTACAATAATGACAAAATTTACTGTCCAAATATAACTTGGAATGTTTTCGTTATCCTTAAACATCATAGCCTCAAATTCATCACCAACAGTTTCTTCGAACGCTTCTTGTGTATACGTCTTTAGAATCTGTAGAAAAGGATTTCCATTCACATAATATCATGTCATATCACTCCTAGTTCCTTTATAAATTTATAATAACATCGATTTCCGATAAAAGATTGTGAAATATTGAACAAACTTTGAATTATTAACGAATATACCAAAAACGGTCCTTTTAATCTAAAAGAGTGAAAGGAG
>JAPSKD010000387.1 GCA_031177865.1 Bacillus sp. (in: firmicutes)
AGTTGTTTTAAATTCTCAACAACTCATTTAGCTCTTTCATTTGCTTTTGCAGTTGAAGATCAGATTGCAATAGCTTTGAAATTTTTTCATGAGCATGGATGACAGTGGTATGATCACGTCCTCCAAACTCTTCTCCTATCTTTGGCAAAGAATAATCCGTTAATTCCCGTGATAAATACATCGCAATTTGTCTAGGGAAGGCTACAGATTTGGTTCGCTTTTTAGCTTTGAAATCTTCAAGTTTAACACTAAAGTGCTCACCCACAGTCCTCTGGATGTCAAGAATGGTAATTACCTTTGGCTTTGAGCTAGGGATGATATCCTTTAAGGCTTCCGAAGCCAAATCGGCATTAATATCTTTATTGATTAAGGAAGAATAGGCAACCACACGGATTAATGCTCCCTCAAGCTCTCTGATATTTGTATCAATTTGATTAGCGATATAGAGCATAACCTCATTTGGTATATCTAATCCTTCAGCCTTAGCCTTTTTTCGAAGAATTGCAATCCTTGTTTCTAGATCAGGAGGAGTAATATCTGTAATTAATCCCCATTCAAAACGTGAACGCAGGCGGTCTTCAAGTGTTGGAATTTCCCTAGGCGGACGGTCACTTGAAATGACGATTTGTTTGCTTTCTTCATGAAGAGTATTAAAAGTATGAAAAAATTCCTCTTGCGTTGATTCTTTTCCAGCTAAGAACTGAATATCATCAATTAGTAACACATCAACGTTTCGATACTTATTGCGGAATTCGACAGCTTTATTGTCACGAATAGAATTAATAAATTCGTTCGTGAATTTCTCTGAAGACAAATAAACTACCTTTGCGTTTGGTTTATGTTCTAAAACATAATGACCAATCGCATGCATTAAGTGTGTTTTCCCTAAACCAACGCCCCCATATATAAATAAGGGATTGTATGCTTTTGCGGGTGCTTCAGCTACAGCTAGGGATGCAGCGTGAGCAAATCGGTTGCCCGAACCAATAACAAACGTATCAAAAAGATACTTTGGATTTAAAATGTTTTGCGGAAAATCATGTTGATCATCCTCTTTTTTGGCCTTTTTAGCTGGCAATAGTAAGTCAGGGTCTTCCTCTTTTTGATTTTGCGGAATAATGAACTTAACAGATAGCTCTTCTCCAGTAATTTCATACAAAATGCCAGCAATTAACTGGGAGTAGCGCTCCTCGAGCCAATCACGTGCAAATTCATTTGGAGCAGTGATCACAAGTAGATTGCCTTGAAGGGAATGGGCCTTTGTGGACTTCAGCCAGGTGTCAAAACTAGGCTTGCTAATCTTCTTCTCAATATTGGCAAGAGCAGCATTCCAAAGATCCGCAATATTCTCCAACGGTTGTCCCTCCTTTTTTTATCTATCTATTTATTCAAATGCATTTGCAGGTTCGTTTTTCGTCTAAACTCCATATATAGAGATATTTTTTCACAAAGAGTTGTGAAGTATCCTCAATGCTACCTTATAACAAATTCGGCAATAGTTCCGTGAAAAAACAACGTTATACAAGCTGTACAACCTACTAATTTATAAATATACGAAACAATGGTTGTGGAAAAACATATTATAGGAAATAAAGTGGAGTTTCGACAATATCCACGGCTTGTGGACAAGTTTCTGCAGTATGCTAGAATAACTTGTCCACACCTTATCCACAATTTGTGGATAACACATTTTTAAGACGAAGTTATTCAGAGTGAAAACACAAATATAATATCAGAAAAAAGACAGGTGTGCAATGCCTTTTCATGGTTTATCCACAACTGTAACAATATGTGATGAAAACTTGTCCACAAGTAGTGGGTCCTGTGCAAAAACTGTCAATATCTTGTGAAACGATGGAAAAAATGTCGAAAAAAATATCCACAGGTAAATTTTTAATAGAAGAATTGTATTAAAAGTCTTTGGCATCTGAAAATGGATCTAGGCGTAAAAAATTTTGGAACTGGGGAACAATATTTGAAGGGTAGTTGACAATATGAGGGTCCGTCTTTATAATAAATTAGACTGTCTTTAACAGCTATTCCTCAGGGAGGTGTCATATATGAAAAGAACATATCAACCAAATAAACGTAAACATAGTAAAGTTCACGGTTTCCGCAGTCGTATGAGCTCTGCTAATGGACGTAAAGTTCTAGCACGCCGTCGTCAAAAAGGAAGAAAAGTATTATCAGCTTAGGCCACTGAAACATCAGTGGTCTTTTTTCTAATAAAATCTTTCTAATGTAGATGGAAGGTGTTTTCTATGAAGAAAGAATTACGGGTAAAGAAAAATAAAGAATTTCAAGAGGCATTTCAAAAGGGGCAATCCTTTGCAAATCGGCAATTTGTTGTCTATAGTCTGAAGAAAGAGGGCCAGGAGGATTTTCGAATTGGTCTTTCTGTCAGTAAAAAGATAGGAAATGCTGTAACGAGAAATCAAATAAAAAGATACATAAGACAAGCTGTTTTTGAACTATCAGATCAAATTGTTTCAGGAAACGATTACGTCATTATTGCTAGAAAACCTGCAGCGGATATGGACTTTTTTGAAGTGAAAAAGAGCTTAACCCATGTCTTTAAAGTTGGTAAGGTTTTCAAGAGAAGGTAATTCTTCGAAATAATGTAGTATTCGTTTTAAAATTAAGAAGCAAATTAATCTAAAAGATGGTAAAATACCTATGAAATATCCCGGCAGGCTATATTTATAAACAAGGTATTCATACTTAATAGCATATATATTGTTCAAGGAGGAAAATTCGGTTGAAAAAACGAATATTACTTTTGATTGGCATCGTTTCTGTCTTTCTTTTTCTATCAGGATGTACAGAAATTAATAAGCCAATTGATGCAGAAAGTACAGGCTTTTGGAACGAATACATTGTCTACCCGCTTTCCTGGCTGATTGTTGAAGGTGCAGCAATCTTGGGAGGAAGCTTTGGTTTATCACTGATTGTTGTTACAATTGTGATTCGATTAGCGATACTACCGCTGATGATCAAGCAGACAAGAAGTTCTAAAGCTATGCAGGCGTTGCAGCCAGAGATGAAGGCACTTCGAGAGAAGTATAGTTCAAAGGATCAAAAGACTCAGCAAAAATTGCAGCAGGAAACGATGGCTCTGTTCCAAAAGCACGGTGTAAATCCGATGGCTGGATGTTTCCCGCTAATTGTACAAATGCCCATTCTGATTGGTTTTTACCATGCAATTTCACGAACTAGGGAGATTGCAGATCATAGCTTCCTTTGGTTCGACCTGGGTGATAAGGACCCATTATATCTTCTGCCGATAATTGCAGGTATCACAACATTTATTCAGCAAAAAATGATGATGGCCGGACAAGAGCATAATCCTCAAATGGCGATGATGCTTTGGATGATGCCGATCATGATTGTCATTTTTGCTTTTAATTTCCCTGCAGCTCTTTCTTTGTATTGGGTAGTAGGAAATATTTTTATGATCGTTCAGACTTATTTCATTAAAGGACCGGACTTGAGAAAGGCGCAAGAATCCGGTAAAGCGGGTGAAAAAAGGTGAAACAAGTGACTGCTACCGGACAAACAGTCGAAGAAGCAGTGGAATCAGCTTTAGCTCAATTAAACACAACAAAAGACCGCACAGATGTAGCTATTATTGATAAAGGTAAAAAGGGTATTTTTGGGATATTTGGTTCACGCCCAGCAGTCGTTAAGGTTACGGTTATAATGGACCCAATTGAAGAGGCAAAAAAGTTTCTGCATCAGGTTAGTGAACAAATGGGAGCTCCTATCGATATTGAAATTAAACGTGATGGAAAGCAAGTTCTATTTGTTATGACTGGTGAAAAGATTGCTCTTTTAATTGGAAAAAGAGGACAAACGTTAAATTCACTGCAATATTTAACACAGCTCATCATTAATCGTTTTTCTAATCAATACTTAACAGTTATTTTAGATGCTGAGGATTACCGAAATCGAAGAAATGATACATTGATCCAATTAGCCCATCGTCTTGCACTTAAAGCGATAAAAACCGGCAAGGATGTTGCTTTGGAGCCAATGCCTTCTTACGAGCGTAAAGTCATTCACACAGCTTTATCCGATAATAAACGAGTGAAAACTTTTTCCGATGGTTCAGATCCCCATAGACATATCGTGATTTCGCCCGTTAAATAAAATGAGTTAAAGACATCCTTTTCGAAGGATGTCTTTTTTTGTGTTGTCGAAATTTAAAGTTAAAAAGCACTTGTTTATAACAATTATATGAAATCTCTTGTTTTATTGTTATTCACATGTGGATAAGTTAAAATAATAGGTAGACATTTTTTTAGGTTGTGGATAAATCAACCCTGGGATTTCTAGTTTTTCAGACGAGACCAGATATGGTATTCTAATAATTTGGAGTAAAAATATTTCGTTTTTATATAGATTAATTTTATAAAGAGTGGTG
>JAPSKD010000051.1 GCA_031177865.1 Bacillus sp. (in: firmicutes)
TTTTAATGTTTATTTGTGGATATGGAGCCAAGAAAGGACTTCAACATATTGGATCGGTTTCCTATTTAATCGTGTTCTATGCTGTACTTTCTTTGTATCTTGCCTTATGGCTGGGTACTCAGCATGCCAATATTAATTCCATGTTTCCCATTTGGGGTCCTGGACCTTTTGAACTAGTGAAGGAAGGTTCACAAATGTTAACTCTATTTGCTGATTTTTTTCTTTTGACCATGGTGGTACCGTATCTTACATCAAACAAAGCATTCAAAAAAGGTACTATGTTTGCCTATATTTACGTCTGCCTCCAAATTAGTATAGCGATTCTTATTTTTGTCTGCATGTTTGATGAGAGCTTAGGGGGAGTTGCCTACCCATTCCATACCGTTATTCGATTTATTTCACTTGGTCAATACATTCCGAATGTCGAAATCATTTTTTTTATCATATGGATTATGGCGGCATTTATTCGTTTCACCGCGTTTTTATACATAAATGCCCTTATGTTCGGTCATCTATTTAAAATTAAAGACTTTGAATACTTGATTCCTTCACTTGCGACGATTTATCTGATGATTGGAATGATTCCCGAAACACCTATTGATGTCAGCCTTGTATTTAAACCGATAGTAGTGAATACAGCAGGTCCAATGTTCGCCGTCATTTCAATTATTCTATGGCTAGTTGCGTTGATAAAGGGAGAATTTAAACATGCAAAAAACAAAAACATTATGTAAATTATGGTTGTTTTTCTTCATGGTTTGCTTATTATCTGGTTGTTGGGATCGTGAAGAACTAGAGGATAAATCCTATGTCATCGGATTAGGACTTGATCGGTCTAAAGAAAAAGATAAAATTAAAGTCACCATGTTACTTGCCAATCCTGAAGTGGGCAGTATGCAAGGCGGCGGCGGTTCAACAGAAAAACCGCGAGAAATCATCACGTTTGATGCAAATGATTTCATCGCAGCGAAAGCGACTGCAAATTCAATCATTTCACGTAATATAAGTTACGAACTATTAAGGATATTTGTTGTTTCCGAAGAATTTGCAAGACATTCAATCTTTCCTACTACATTTTCCGATGTGTTAAAAGATAAAGAAATTCGCCTAAATAGTTATATCGCCGTTTCTAAAGAAAATGCATCACAGTATTTTCTGAATAATAAACCGAAAATGGAAACGAGGCCACATAAATACTTTCAATTTATGGTCGATCACGGAATTGAAAATGGGCTCATTCCCGACTCTACGCTATTCCGTTATTTCCAAACAGCGGAAAGAGGGAGCGATCTTTTTTTGGCCATGTATACAACAGCCAAAAGGCAAAAGAATCATAAAATAAAAAGGGAAGATGAATACACGGCAGGTGAACTGAATGCAACGGGTGAACTTGATAATACACAATTTATTGGGTCGGCTGTTTTTAAGAATGGGGTTATGTTTGATACACTAACTGGTCAAGAAACCCGTACAATCAATATCCTAGACGATACAACGAATATTAAAGATATATTAGTGAATATGCCTGATCCTTTTTCAGATAAAAAGAAACAATTTGCAGCAAGAATCATGAAAACGGAAAACAATAAAATAAAAATGAATTTAAAGGGGATAACACCTAAGATTTTAATTACCATTCCTTTACAATTAGAAATTATGTCTAACCCTAGTATGGTGAACTTTTCAAAAGAAAAGAACCAACAAATCTTAAAAAAAAGTATCGCTGATCATCTTGAAAAAGTGAATGAAGAACTTTTAAAGAAGACACAAACCAAATTTAAAGGAATTCCATACCCTCTACCGATATATTCAAAAAAATATTTCGCATCCATTCAGGAATACAAAAAATTCAATTGGGCAAAAGCTTACCCTCGTGCGGACATCCAAGTAAAAGTCGATATTACGATTGTTGATTATGGGAATCGAACAAAAAATGCGAAAAAGTTGGGGGGGTAGAAGGTTGCAATTATTTATCTTCGTTACGCTAATTACAATTACAATCTATACCTTCGGATTTGGTGTCACCTTATGGAAGGAAAAACAAAAAATAAGTGCACTAGCCGTATTCTTTCTTACGCTTGCTATAATCGTTTTGCCTTTTTTTTTAATTTTTTAATCATTATTTGATGGAGACCGCAAGTATTTTATCTGTAATTTTTGGTAAATCTAAAGTCGAGGTGATAGAATGGCTAATGCAAAAGTTGGCGATAAGATTTCCTTTAAACGCGATGGAAATTCTTTAGAAGGTGTAGTCACGGGGGTAAGGGAAAATTCCGTTATGGTACAATACGGTATATCAAAGGAGAAGGATGAACCTCTGATCACGATTGTCAATCATAAAAATTACAAAATTACAAAATAAATTGGCAGTATATCCTAAAAGAAAGCCAATAAAAAAATCCCTTTCAACCAAAGGGATTTTTTCTTTGCTTAATCCTGTTTGCGCTGACCCTTTTCGTTTCGGTTACCAGTTAAGTTTTCTGTAGCGTTTTTAGCTGCGTCAACAGCATTCATAGCTACGTTTTCTGTTGTTTCTAATGCACTATGAAGCGTATGGAAAGCAGCACCCGCTGTTTCTTTAATGCCTTCCGCGACACCTTTATCATTTTGTTTATTTGCCATGATGATTCACCTCCTAAACAGAAATAGGTTATGTAATAATGGACAGACTATTCAGTGTAAAGAGCCTTTGAGAAAAAATTTTTCCATATAACTCTGTCATCATTAAGGGAATAGTAAGAATGACACTTCGTTGAACCATGAACAAGCATTTAGGAGGAACCTGTATGGACGAAATTAAAAAGATGGAGAAGCTGCTTCGTGATTATGGATACCCTGAAGAAGCGATTCCAAGATTAATCCGTGAAATTAGTTCAATGAACTACGATAGAGTGAGAAAGCTTATCCTGCCATACAACGATATAACAGCGGGAAAATCATAAGAATTCATTATTAACCCATAATAATATTATGTAAACTAAAAAACATGAAAATTCATCCCAAACCGTCGAAATTTACAAGTCCATTTCAGAAAGTACTCCGTACAAGCTGCAAATGGACCTGTTGTTAATTTAGTGCCAAATATAGAACTATCAAACCATTTTTTTTAGTAGAATAAGATATAACTAGATGTAAGTCTTATCAGCGGAAGGAATGGATGTTCGAATGCAAAAAATTTATTTGGATTATAACGCAAGCACACCATTGGCACCTGAAGTGGTTGACGCAATGCAGCCACTGTTGAATGATTACTATGGGAATCCTTCAGCTCTGCATTGGGCAGGAAAACCTGTAAGAGCACTTTTACATAAAGCGAGAGAACAAGTTGCACAACTTATAAACTGTTCTCCTGGAGAAATTATCTTTACTTCCGGTGGAAGTGAAGCCAATAACCTTACACTTAAAGGCTTTTATTTTAAAAACGTGCATAAAGGCAACCACATTATTACCTCAAAAATTGAACACCCTGCAATCATAAATCCTTGTAAGTTCCTTGAAAAAATCGGAGCGCGGGTAACGTACGTTGGTGTGGATCAATTCGGGAGAGTTTCACCTGAGGAAATTGAAAAAGCTGTTACAAAAGATACAATCTTAATTACCATCATGCATTCCAATAATGAAACAGGCACCTTGCAGCCTATTAACGAAATTGGGAGGATAGCTGACCGGCATGGAATTGCTTTTCATACGGATGCTTCGCAATCCGTCGGGAAAGTTCCAGTGGATGTGAATGAGTTAAAAGTGGATATGCTAACCATTGCTGGTCATAAACTGTATGCACCAAAGGGTATTGGAGCTTTGTTTGTTCGGGATGGTATCGAGCTTGAACCACTGATTCATGGTGCTGGACATGAATATGGACTACGAGCAGGAACAGAAAATACTTTATTGGCGGTCGGATTAGGGAACGCATGTGAAATCGCAGGTACTCAAATAGGTTCAAATAAGCAAAAGGAATTGACCGATTATTTTTGGAAGCAATTAAAAGCTGAGTTTGGTGAACAGGTTGTGCTCAATGGACATCCTGAGGAACGATTACCGAATACCCTAAATGTCAGTTTTGTCAGCAGGATTGGCCAAGATTTGTTAGATGCAATTCCTCAGCTCGCGGCATCAACCGGCTCGGCCTGTCATGCAGGTAGTATTGAATTATCACCTGTATTAAAGGAAATGAAGGTACCCGAAAAGGTAGGAATGGGTGCTATACGATTTAGTTTAGGCAGATATACAACAAAGGAAGAAATTGATATCGTCGTCAAAGAGTTAAAAGGAATCTTGTAACAAATCTGGCTGTCACAAAAGACAGCCTTTTGTTATTTAGTTAAAGTGAAATTGTCCTCAAATGCTAATATTGGATTACTTTACCTTTAATTAAAACTTTTAAGCTGGCTATTTCGTCTCAGTATAGAAACCTTGATATGAGGTGTAGGAAAAAAAAACTTAAAATTGGGATGGTAGGAGCGAAAGAACAATGAGAAAAATATCAAAAGCTTTTTTAATATTATTATTAGGTGTGTATTTATTAATTCTTACAAAAGAGATTTTGTTTAAATATCCACTAATCATAAACAATCAATTTGGATTTCAAGAGATATGGAGATCAAGCAATTTTATTCCATTTAAAACCATATATTTTTATTTATTTCTAGCCGATATAAACTTGAATATCCGAATACAAAATCTAGCTGGGAATATCATTGGGTTCATACCATTAGGTTTTATCCTTCCAATGTTACTGAAGAAGTTTTCAAATCTTACGGCTATTATAATTACAACATTTAGTATAAGTCTTACATACGAAGTCCTTCAACTTTTAATAGGGTTAGGGAGCTTTGACATCGATGATTTAATTTTAAATACTTTAGGTGGAATAATAGGATTCTGTATTATTAAGGTGATTTTATTAGTCTTCAAAATGGAAACACAGCAAAAAAGAAATAGTAAATTGGCCATTAAAAAATCCTAATAAAAAAGTAAAGTAAAATTGTATGATCTAAAGTGTTAAGCTGTCATTTAGGGCAGCTTTTTATTTTCAGATAGGATAAAAATGATCGACATGGCAGTTGACTCTAAAACAGAACCCTTAAGTTATTTAAAAATTTTCAATCCAGATCTAGAAGGGGGTAGAAACTCTTAATAGTATTTATGAATAATATATTCCTTGGTAAAATAAGTGAATCTCCTACATGTTTATCTTAAAGCTACGACATTTTGGTGGCTGTTTTTACAATGAATTTTGAAAAGAGGGTTATTATGGACCATAGGGTAAAGGAACTTGTGAATTTTACAAGGGACGAATGGGGATTAGAAAATTATTATTTATCTACATTTAATTTCTATCGTACATTAAATGTTATCAATGAAACGATATATACATTAAATATGGAATGGTTCCCTTCACATATAACACATCAAAAGGATAAAGATTATAATCCAAAAGGTACGGCTGTCATCGAGTTAGACGTGAATACCCGTCAATTTGAAAGTGTTATTTTTGTTGGTGGGAAGACATTTGCAAATGGGAACGTGGTTTGTAATCTAGAAGTAAATGAAATCATAAAGTTTATTGAGAAGGAAACAGGACTAACATATGGGAATCAATTTCAATTGCAAAGAAAAGAAGAAAAAGAATTTTATTTTCAAAGCTGTATAAATGGAGTGGCGGTTTCTCCATTTGGATCCATTGAAGTTAAATTTGATCACGAAGGGAAAATGACCTTTTTTTCTCGAAATGGTGAATTTCCTTCTAAAGAAAAGGTAGAAGTAGAGACATTATCTATAAAACTTAATGATGTGGAGCAGATTGCAAAGGAACAATTGAAATTAATTGAATTTCCATCAAGCAAACAGAAGAAGTGGATTCCGATTTATTGTATTGATGAAATTTATATAACAAACGATCAATCAAAGACAATACCTTTTAATAATGAAGGATTAGTGTATAAAATGGACGAAAGGATTCATTGGAAAACATCAAATAAGAAATCATTTAAGAGAAAACAACTTAACTTGAACGAAAATACCACAGCAGATCAATTATTCTCCAGCGATCCTCATCCTGATTTAAAGCCAATGACTGACAGTGAGAAAAAGAAATGTATAACTACGATTAAAGAATTTTTGAGCCGAGTATTTTCAGGAGACTCTGGGAATTGGGTGGTGAAAACCTTACATCGTGAAAATGGTTGTATTCTTGCAACGCTTAGAGTAATAAAACACGAAAGTCGTGTCTTTCCAAGAAAGCTTACATTGTTTATTGAACCAAAGACATTCAAGGTTTTAAATTATCTGGATAACAAATCATTCATAGAAACGTATGAAGAATTTCAGGAATCAGAAAGCATAAATATTAATATAGAAAAAGCGTATGAAACAATTAAAAGTATGATTAACTTAAAACCTGTTTATGTCTATGATTCGGAGAAGAAAAAATTTATCTTATGCGGGAAAATGGATAGTGACTTTGGAGTAAACGGATTAGACAGAAAAATTGTTGAATTAAACGACTTGTAAGTTTCGAATGAGGTAGGGTTAATGGAAGCGGGGGAAGGTAAAAGAATTAAATAGGGGTGTACAAATGCTTTTGAACGATTTTATGATTGAGAATTTCATGAACTTTTAGCTTAAACCACCATTGTTTTATATTTGGGTATTGGCATAGTAGAGTGGAAAAGGTCTAGATATCTTCTCCAAAATACCATATTCTTCTAGCCTCATTTTTACAAAGCTATTGTTTCTATAAATAGTTCTGTTGTCAAATAATAATTAAAAACATGTCTTGAAAGTGGGCTATTTATGAAAAAGCTAGTTCTGCTATCCTTTATTGGTTTATTCTATCTTACCGCATTTACGAAGCCGAACGAAGTGGTTCCCTTTTTGCGGTCGGTTCAAAAAGGATTACCAGAAAATACAAACGTCCCGGTACTTCTGCCAACATATTGGAAAGAACAAACGGATAAACCAAAGAGGCATACCGCTGTAAAAGTTAAAGCATATGAAAATGGATATGTTATTTATTTTCTATCCATGGATAAACCTTATCGAGCTAACGATCCAGCATTGTTTCATCCGAAAGAGTCGAGTACAAACGGAGAACTATCCGGATATGTTGGCACTATGACTCCTAGTGGGCGACCGAGTGATTTTGTTTTTTATAAAAAGAAAGATGGCGTTACGTTATGGATCCAACCGTGGATTAGATCTATTATTTATGCGAAGCGCGGACCTTGGACAATGCGTTTTGATGGGGATAAAGGGGATGAGCCGTATCAACAGGCAGATGAGTTGTTTAAAGCGATGAAGAAAGCGCATTGGCTAAAAAGCAAAGCTATTCACGAAGGGGATATCACGATATTAGGCACGAGACGCGAAGCATACACAAGCATTTCTTGGGAAACAAGTGATGGGTTTGTTTATCACTTTTCTTATAAAGGTCCGATTAAGGAAGCGGTAAAAATCGTAGATAGTCTAAAATGTGTTAAATAAGCGGTTTTAGAGACCGTTTGTTTTATAGTTCCGTCTGCCAAACCAGCAGGCGGTGTTTTTTGTAAAAAGATCATGTGGATTTAAAAAAGACTCATTGGAGGAAATCGCGTATATTTATTAAGGGTGAACATTTTAATAAAAACTATACTGCAATTTTTTAAAAAAAATTTACCATTAATAATATCGCCAATATTCCCTATCCTATAAAGGATAAATATAATTGGAGGTACTTTCATGGCACAATTAAGAGATATCATGACATCAAATGTTGTTACAGTTAACGAAACACAGACTGTACAAGAAGCTGCTGCGTTAATGAGCCAATATAATATCGGAGCTATCCCAGTAGTAAATAACAGCAGACAAATAGTTGGGATTGTAACCGATCGTGATATTACCCTTCGTACGACAGCACAGGGAGAAAATCCACAAACACCAGTATCTGAAGTAATGACAGCACAGAAAATCGTACAAGGTACACCCGATATGGATGTGCACCAAGCAGCAAATTTAATGGCAGAGCAGCAAATTCGCCGATTACCGGTAACCGAAAATGGACAAATAGTAGGAATGGTTGCTCTAGGTGATTTAGCAGTACAGAATCAATATGCAAACGAGGCAGAACAAGCATTACAAAGTATCTCAACTCCTTCTGCACCTCAACAATAATTTTAATTAGCTTTTAGCAGTGCATGTGAATTAGAAAAGTATAATCCCATACCAAAAAGCCCTTCTGAAAACAGAAGGGCTTTGATTAATTTAATTTGTTAAATAGTAAATACTAATTTCAGTATCTTTCAGATAGGGTTAGGGGGAAAATTCCATTAGGATAATACTATGAAGACAGTTAGGGGTTTGGGATTTACTATTATTGGAAAACTACCAGTAAGGTAGGTGTTCGATATGGTAGCAATCGTTCTCTCTATATCATGGATTATTGCTGCCATGAAATTTGGAGATCGTGATTGGAGTAAATATTATCCCTCTATGTTATTTGCTGCACTGGGGAACGCACTGTATGAAATCCTTTGTTATAAATATGAATTGTGGAGTATGGAACCGAATGGGGTCGTTTACTCCATAATCCCATTGTTGTTGCTTATATTAGTTGGTATGCCATTATCAATATGGGTATTTTTATCTAAATACCCATTTAAATTAAGTATATATATAAAGGGCATTTAAGTTTCATTTTTCGTTTTATTATTTATTGTTTTAGAATATGTATCTGTAAAATTAGGCGCAATTTCTTATCATAATGGATGGAATCTCGGATGGTCATTATTTTTTGTGATAGTCATGTTTCTTGTAATTAGATTACATTTTACTAAACCTATTCTACGCACTACTCATTTCAATTCCTTTTTCGCTTTTATTATGCATGATATTCGAAGTTACGTTAGATAAAATGAAGTAAAGAAAACAAACAGAAAAGAACAAAAGCAACTTAAATAGAGAAGTTGCTTATGTTCGTTTTAGTCGATGATTTATTTTACTTGGCCGTTCGTGATTTCAGTAAGTTTAGAATTGATGGCAAGGATTTTTGCGTTGACATCAGTTATTCCAAACCCAGCCAATCTTTTTGAGTGCATATCTAAATAGTTTTCTGCAGTTTTTTTTGTTTCAAAAATATAAATGCCGCCCGCTACGTTTGTTTCAGGACTCTCTGTCCAGATTTTCGACATGAAGCCTTCTTCTTCATTAATACTTTCTGCTAATCCGGAAAACTCCGCAGCCATTTCATCTCCAAATGGTCCATTCTTTTTAAAATCCACTTGTAATACGTATGCCATAAGTCATTCTCCTTTTATTTTGTAAAATAAGATTCGCCTAGAATTTCTTGCTTATGATAACTACCTGGTGAAAGCTCTTTTGCAACAAAGGCATTAATATCTGATTGTTTAACGTCGTACATGACTTCAATTTCTTTTGAAAATAATAGTTTTTCTTTTTCAAGTAAGCTAGAAAGAGAAGGTTGTGGTTTTGGCTGCAGTTCTTCCATGTTTAGGACCTGCTTTAATCCGTCCACGTAAGATTCAAACGGGCGACCGCCAACAATTTTCACTCCTTTCTTTTCCTCATTGATCATAATAATCGTTGGAAATCCTCTAACACCAAGGCTTCTTGCAAGGCTAAAATCTTCATTTAATAATTGTTGTCCTGCAGGCTGTTCCGCTTCATTTACAATCGCTTCTCCATCAAGACCGAGTCTATTTACGATTTCAATCATGACGGATGGATTGGAAATATTTTGGTTAAATGCGAAAAGGGCTTCTCTAGCACGTCTTAAATATTCATAGGCTACTGCGTCGTTATAATTTTTTTGAATCACTTTATATACACGAGAAGGGGGAAAGGATGATTGTACGGGATTGTCAATCATGAGTGATCCATCAATGGGCATACGGGAATGTACTCCAACTTCCCTCCAGTGAGGGGCAACGTCAGCAGGTCCATAAATGCCGTTTGCGGGATCAACAGGACCGTCACCCCATTTTTCCAGCAATCCACCCATCACTGGATGAAAGTTAAAATAGTGTTCATACTGCTCTTTAAAACGACGTAGAACGGGTTCAATTGCCCAGCAATGGGAGCAAATGGGGTCTGTTACATAATATACTTCAATCGATTTTTTTGATTGATTAAAATCTACCATTTCCATTTCTTCCTCTCCAGCTGTTCCACATACACCTTTTTCTAAATCACAAATCATATTATTGTTCATCAATTGATATTCACTCCTCCTATAGTTCTTTGTATTTGCTTTATAATTGCATTTTAGTAAATAATGAAAGTAATCAATACCGATAGTTCCTTCGATTTGTCGTTTATCCAACACATTGAAGAAATTGTTTAAAAAGTAGGAGTGACAATAGAATGACTCAGTCAAAGACGGATCCGCGCGTTCTGCGTACTCGCAGATTAATTATGGATTCTTTCATTGAACTTTCCGCTAAAAAAGAATTTAAGGATATTACGATAAAGGATATAACAACAGAGGCGATGATTAATCGTGCCACCTTTTATTATCATTTTGAAGATATCTATGATTTATTAGAGAAGGCATTATCAGAGGTATTGTTAGTGAATTTAAATGAAGAAGTCTACAAGACTGACAAATTAAATGAAGAAGCGTTCATTCGTATTTTCACAGCCATCACAAATTTTCAAAAGTCATTATCCAATCGTTGTCATAGAGGATACGAAGATACCATTGCCCGAATCATTAGGGAACAGCTTGAAATCATTTTTTACAAAATGTTAGTAAAACAAGCGACAACAGAAGATAAGGAAGCACCAAAAATGAATGCAGTCATCTTAAGCTGGGGGATTTACGGAGTTTCTGTAGAATGGAAACGAACCGATATGACTATACCACCTGAAGAATTTATTAAATCAGCCATTCCTTATTTACTGTCTGGGATTGATTTGGTTCCAAAAAACTGTCAGATCAGGTGACAGGGGAGTATAAGCAATGAGTTGTCAATTAGTGATAGATTGTTAAGATGATGATAGGGTTGCTATTGATGTAAACAGAAATACATAAGTAGGAGGCTATTTTGTGGAAATAGGCTTAAGTACGTTTGTAGAAACAACACCTGATGTTGAGACTGGTAAGGTTGTTAGTCATGCACAACGGATACGTGAAGTCGTGGAGGAAATTGTCCTAGCTGATCAGGTTGGGCTGGATGTCTTTGGAGTAGGGGAACATCATCGCGAAGATTATGCGGCTTCATCACCTGCGGTTGTGTTAGCTGCCGCGGCATCACAAACAGAGAGAATTCGGTTAACAAGTGCGGTTACCGTTCTTTCATCTGATGATCCAGTAAGAGTTTTTCAAGATTTTGCAACACTTGACGCCATTTCAAATGGGCGTGCCGAGATCATGGCCGGTCGTGGGTCCTTCATCGAGTCCTTTCCATTGTTTGGGTATGATTTAAAGGACTATGATCAGTTATTCGAAGAGAAGCTTGAGCTACTATTAAAAATAACAAAGTCTGAGAAGGTAACTTGGAAAGGTGAACACCGACCATCCATAAATAATTTGGGTGTGTATCCAAGACCGGTCCAGGATCCACTACCAGTATGGATTGGAAGCGGCGGTAATCAGGAGTCTGTTATTCGTGCAGGTCTGCTTGGATTGCCACTGGTACTAGCCATCATTGGCGGCAGTCCGGAGCATTTTGCACCGCTAGTCCAGCTTTATAAGAAAGCAGCGGAACATGCAGGTCATGATGCTTCAAAGCTGCTAGTTGCATCTCATTCACATGGTTTCGTTGGAGAAAGTACAGAAGAAGCGGCTGCGAAGTTTTTCCCATCTACCCAACAGGCGATGAATAAATTGGGACGTGAGCGTGGATGGGGAAGATATGACCAAACGACGTTTGATGCGGCTCGTAGTCTACATGGGGCCTTGTATGTAGGGGATCCACAATTCGTGGCTGAAAAAATCATTAACCTGAGAAAAAATGTTGGAGTCACACGGTTTATGCTCCACTGCCCAGTCGGCACAATGCCACATGAAGATGTCATGAGGTCGATCGAACTATTAGGAAAGGAAGTAGCACCAATTGTTCGTGAAGAAGTAGCTAAGTGGGAAAAGGAAAACGAAGGGAAATAATAGTAGTATCAATACGGACAGCTATGCTGTGAACCGGAAAGATAAAAGCCTGTGAGAAACTGTTTAACAGTATTCTCTCAGGCTTTTTATGTTTTTTGTAAGAAGATAAAACCGGATGTGTTGTTTAAATAAATAACTAGTAGCGTTTCTTCACTTTCTATGTAAGAACTCCTTACATATTTATAGAATTCTATTTTTTCGTGGTTTATACTTCAAACATATTAACAACATCAACGTGTTATTAAAATCAACTGAATAAAATAGCTCTCTAGGGTTCCGTTTAAAGAGATAATCTTTCAAGTCTGGTCCGAGAGAGAGCGTGCAGCTATTCATAGTTGTATACACGGAGGGAAAAAAGCCCGGGAGATTTTTTTACAAAAAAATCTTCCAGACTTTTTTCCTTTTTTATTACATTGAGAAAAGGATGATGGATGATGGAGGAGAATGCTACACTTGTTAAATCACTAAAACTGCCTCAAGTTGTTTTTATGGGACTTGCTTGGATGACCCCAATGATTTATTTTACGGTCTACGGTGTGGCGTTTGAAGCGGCTAATGGTCAAATGGCAGCCGCTTATATTGCAGCCTTTCTAGCAATCTTTTTTACCGCTTATAGCTATAGCAAAATGGTAAAAGCTTATCCAATCTCTGGTTCTGCCTATACGTATACGAAAAATTCGATTCATCCGAAAGCAGGGTTTCTTGTCGGCTGGGCACTACTCATCGATTATGTTTTCTCTCCCATTATTGCGATTTTAACCTTCGGGATTTTCATGAATACCGAGTTTCCCACTGTTCCTATTTATGTTTGGGTTATTATTATGAATTTCATCCTGGTGGTAGTCAACATTCTTGGAATCAAATCCGCTGCACGCATAAGCGGGATCTCCGTTCTATTTCAAATGGGATTTATCTTACTATTCTGTGTTTTGGTTGCGAAGGATATTTTTACAGGAGGCACTGAATCCACTTCTCTCTTTTCGTTAGCACCGTTCTTTAGTGTTGAGTCATCGACTAGCGCTGTTTTCTCAGGTGCTGCTGTTATTTGCTTCTGTTTTCTTGGTTTCGACGCAGTCACCACAATGGCGGATGAAACCGTTAATGCTCAAAAAACGATTCCGAAGGCTATTTTTTGGATTATATTTATAGCTGCTGCTTTGTATATTTCAATATCTTATTTAACTCAAATTGCGTATCCGAATTTTACTTTTACAAATCTCGATAACGCTGCCTACAGCCTTGTTCAACTGATTGGCGGAAACCTTTTGAGCTCCCTGTTTATTATGGTGTTAATTGTGGCGACCTTTACACAAGGGCTTTCTTCCATGACCAGTGTAAGCCGATTTTTATATGCACTTGGTCGGGAATCCATTTTGCCGAAAAAAATATTTACTTCTATCCATCCAAAATACAAAACACCTGTAGCAAATATTATATTTGTGGCGGTTATTTCCTTATCAGCTATTTTTATTAATCTCGATACAGCCGTTTTATTTGTTAGCTTTGGTGCGTTAACAGCATTTATCTTCGTAAACTTATCTGTAATTGCACATTTCTATATTAAGCTTAAAAAACGTTCACCAAAAGAGACCCTGCTATATCTGATTTTTCCTCTTATTGGTGCTAGTTTTATTGGTTGGCTATTAACTTTACTAGATTCAAATACACTTAAATTTGGCATCGCTTGGATTGTGATTGGCTTCGTTTATATGTTTTTCAAAACGAAGTGGTCGAAGGCAATGAAACGAAAAATCACGCTTTCAACGAATACACAAATGAAATTAGAAAAACATGTGAGATAACCTAACATGATTGTTGTTTCATAACACCATAACCATTTATACTGAGTACATCAAAACACAACACACTTATAAAGGTTTCCGCAATCCGTTGGAAACAAAAAGCTTTCTAGGGTTCCGTTTAAAGAAGTACGATCTTCTTTAAAGTCTGGTCCGAGAGAAAGGGTGCAGCTGTAACGGTTGCATACACGGAAGGATAAAAGCCTGGGAGATTTTCATCTCTCAGGCTTTTATCCTTTTTTATTTCAATTGTCTATTTTAAAGGAGGATGAATGATGATTAACACTGTTTCTTCTATTATTACTAAAACAATACCGGCTGGTGGGAAATGGTCAGCCCGCATTCAAAGAGGAAAAGAAATTACCTTTACGGCACTTGAAGATGGCGCCAATGTATCGTTATTACTTTATAACGCCGATGATACTGCTGAACGCTACAATATGCCAGATACGTTAAAAGCTCAATACACCGCATTTTTAACAAAAGGAAATGTTCTAATGACGGATCATGGACGCGTACTAGCAAGTATCGTGGAAGATACTGTCGGCTGGCATGATACGATCTCGGGATACAGTACTCGACAAATGATTGATGAGAAATATGGAAAAACCAGCTATCAAGCACATCGGAATGAATGGTACCGAAGCGGCGAAGAAAATTTGATCGTTGAACTCTTCCGTAATGGATTAACGACAAGTGATTTATCACCAGTCATTAATTTATTTTCGAAAGTTTATTGCGATGAAGACGGGAACATGAATTTTGTTGAAGGACATACGAAAATGGGAGAGACTGTCACACTTAGAACGGAAATGGATGTCCTTCTCGTTTTATCCAATACTCCCAATCCACTAGATACCCATCACACATATCAATCGACACCAATTGAAGTGAAAATTAAGGATGCAGAACCTGTTCAAGAAAATGACATTTGCTTGAACCACCGCGGTGAAAACCGAAGGGCATTTGAAAATACATGGGAGTACGCAATGCTTACTAAAGGGGGAATTCAATAATGGCTGTTTTAAATTATGTCGAAAGTGAACGTAAAGTGGAAGAAGCCATCTATAATAAAAAATTACTTTCAGGAGAGGGCTGGCTGTATACATTAGAGCCAGGTGAAGTGTTACGAATTGTAGATGTAGAAGGAAATCAAGCAGCAGACACGCTATTTTATGATGCGGATCATCCATCTGATCATTACAGTGCTATCAATACCATTCAGCGTCAGCGAAATATCTATCTATCAACAGGCTCTGTTCTTTTAGCTGAATCGGGAAAAGAATTAGTCAAAATTGTAGCGGATACATGTGGACGTCATGATACCCTTGGCGGTGCCTGCTCTGCACAGAGTAACACCGTTCGATATTCACACGATACATTGCCGATGCATAACTGCCGCGATACCTTTATGATTCAAATGGCAAAATTTGATAAACGAACAACCAAACGAGATCTTGCTCCCAATGTTAACTTTTTCATGAACGTTCCCGTTACACCGGCAGGCGGCTTAAGATTTGATGACGGCGTTTCAGCACCTGGCTATTACGTAGAGATGAAGGCAATTAACCGGACAACGGTTGTGATTAGTAATTGTCCGCAGTTAAACAATCCTTGCAACGCCTATAACCCGACACCTATTCAATTAATCATCTGGGATAAATAACGAATAAAGGAGCGTGTGATCATGTTTAAAAAAGTACTCATTGCAAACCGCGGCGCTATCGCCACTCGAATAGAAAGAACATTGCGAAAAATGGGGATTGGTTCCGTTGCTGTATTTACAAAAGCCGACCAAGACAGTCTACACGTCGACCTGGCTGATGAGGCGGTTTTAATCGGTGAAGGGCTGGCAAAAGATAGTTATTTAAACGGCGATCTTATTTTAAAAACAGCCATTGAAACGGGGGTAGAAGCAATTCATCCAGGGTATGGATTTCTAAGCGAAAATGCAGACTTTGCCCGTGCCTGCCAAGAAAATGGAATTGCATTCATTGGTCCAACTCCGGAACAAATTGAATTATTTGGTTTAAAGCACTCTGCTCGTGAACTTGCGACAAAAGCAAATGTTCCGCTTTTACCAGGTACTTCGTTAATTAGTGATCTAGATACAGCGTTAAAAGAAGCTGAACAGATTGGCTATCCGATTATACTGAAAAGTACAGCCGGCGGCGGGGGAATCGGCATGCGAATCTGTACGGATAAGACAGCATTATGTGAAGCTTTTGAGTCGGTTTGTCGATTGGCGGAAACGAACTTTAACAATGGTGGTGTATTTTTAGAAAGATATATTCAAAAAGCGCGTCACGTAGAGGTGCAAATCTTCGGAAATGAATTTGGTGAGGTGGCAGCACTTGGAGAGCGGGATTGTTCGATTCAACGACGAAATCAAAAAGTGGTAGAAGAAAGTCCGGCTCCTCTTCTCACTTCTACTGTCCGAGAAGAAATGCTAGCAGCTGCGAAAAGATTGGCTCTAGAAGTAGGTTACCGCAGTGCAGGTACCGTTGAATTTTTATATGATCCCGATGAAGAAAAGTTTTATTTTCTTGAAGTGAATACACGTCTACAAGTGGAACATGGGGTAACAGAGGAAGTCTTAGGAATTGATTTAGTAGAGTGGATGGTTCGTGAAGCAGCAGGAGAGTTGCGTTCACTTGATACTCTTTATTCAACTCCGAAAGGACACAGTATACAGGCGCGGATTTATGCAGAAGATTGCTTAAATGATTTCCGTCCAAGCGGTGGGCAAATTGACCAAATTCATTTCTCCGAACATGCTCGAATTGAAACATGGGTACGTGACGGGATCAACGTCACTTCGTTCTATGATCCAATGCTAGCAAAAATCATTGTTCATGCTGATACCAGAGAGGAAGCAATTGACCAATTAAGTACAGCACTAAAAGAAACAAGATTATATGGAATAACTACGAATCTACAATACTTAGAAGCTTTGTTACAAGAAGAGGATTGCCGTTTGGGATATGTGCATACACAAATGTTAAAGAACTTTGCACCAGCGGAAAGTGCGATTGAAGTACTTGACGGCGGGATTCAAACGACAGTACAAGACTTTCCGGGGCGCGTTGGCCATTGGGATGTGGGTGTACCGCCTTGCGGCCCCATGGATCCATTCTCCTTCCGCATTGGAAACAAGCTGTTAGGCAATGATGAAAAGGCTGCAGGGTTAGAGTTCACGCTTCGTGGCGGTGCCTATCGATTCCGGGCGGAAATGTCCATTTGCTTGACAGGTGCTGATATGGAAGCAAGGTTGGATGACAGAGAAGTACCCATGTATAAAGTCCTTCACGTCAAACGAGGTGAAGTCCTATCATTCGGTGAAGCCGTACAAGGCATGCGCACCTATTTATTAGTAGCCGGAGGATTAGATATGCCGCTTTACCTTGGCAGCTCCTCTACCTTTACACTTGGCGGGTTTGGCGGACACGGTGGACGTGCCCTGCGAACAGGAGACGTGCTGCGGGTTCATTCAAAATCTGTACCAACACAAGTCGAACTCCCTTCTTATCTTCATCCTGTTTTAACAAAGGAATGGACGATTGGTGTGATTCCAGGACCGCACTGCACAGAAGAATATTTAATGCCTGACTATCTCGATCAATTAACCACTACGAGCTGGGAAGTTCATTTTAACAGTTCACGTACAGGTGTCCGGTTAATAGGTCCTGCCCCGCATTGGACACGTGAAGATGGAGGAGAGGCAGGTTTGCATCCATCGAATATTCACGATAACGCCTATGCTGTTGGAACTCTTGATCTAACAGGAGATATGCCCATTTTACTCGGTCCAGATGGCCCAAGTCTCGGTGGTTTTGTATGTCCGGTTACGACTGCTTCAGCGGAATTTTGGAAAATTGGTCAACTTCATGCAGGCGACCGTATTCGCTTTCAGTTATTAACATTAGAAGAAGCCAACGAACTGCGTCGAACACAAGAAAAATACTTGGAGAATATTGGAACAAAGGAATATGAATCTGCCGTTCTTCCGACTTTACCAACGGAAGCTGCACCATTTTCACCAGGTTATCCAGTGCTTGTTGAGCGGACAGACGGCCGTTTTCCCATGATGATTCGTGCAGATGGTGATGAAAACATTCTGATAGAATATGGAGAAATGGAATTGGATCTTATGTTTCGTTTCCAAGTACATGCACTCATGCAGGCCATTCAATCTCGAAAAGATATTCCAGTAATTGATTTAACTCCAGGCATCCGTTCGTTACAAGTTCATATTGATTCAACAAAATTGTCGGTTGCGGAACTTTGTGAAATCATTCAATCTCTTGATCGTGAGCTGCCAGCTCTTGAAGAAATGGAAGTACCGTCCCGAATTGTTCGACTACCACTTTCATGGGATGATCTGGCTACACAGCTTGCGATTGATCGTTATCAAAAAAATGTTCGCCCAGACGCACCATGGTGTCCTAGTAACTTAGAATTTATTCGACGTGTCAATGGATTGGATTCCATCGAGGATGTTCAAAAGGTTGTTTTTGATGCCAACTACTTAGTTCTTGGTCTTGGGGATGTGTATCTTGGTGCCCCTGTCGCAACACCAACGGATCCACGCCACCGTTTAGTAACCACCAAATATAATCCCGCCAGAACATGGACACCGGAAAATGCTGTCGGCATCGGCGGAGCTTATATGTGTGTATACGGAATGGAAGGTCCAGGTGGATATCAATTTGTCGGCCGAACCGTTCAAATGTGGAATCGTCTGCGTCAAACAAAGAGTTTTATAGAAGGAAAGCCATGGTTGCTTCGTTTCTTTGACCAAATTCAATTTTATCCAGTTGGTGCGGATGAACTTCTCATTATGCGTGAGGACTTTTTACGAGGACGTTTCGAAGTGGAGATTACTGAAACAACCTTTAAACTTAGTGATTATGGCACTTTCTTAGAATCTATCAAAGAAAGTGCCGATGCTTTCCGAACAACACAACAGGCTGCCTTTCGTGAGGAGCGCGAAAGATGGCGTGATTTGGGTCTTGATGAGTATATTTCCGAACATGAAGTGACGGATACGACAGAAGAAATACTGCCAGAAGGTGTGGAGGCTGTTCGTTGTACGATGCCAGGTAGTGTATGGAAAGTTCTTGTATCACCAGGAGAAGAAGTGAAAAAAGGCGATACACTGATCATTGAGGAGAGCATGAAGATGGAGTTTCCACAGCTGGCTCCATATGACGGATTTATTCACTCTGTACATGTATCACCGGGAGAAGAGGTTCATGCTGGTCAATTAATTATATCTATGACAAAAGAAAAGCGAGGTACGTCTGATGAAAACCATGAACTTACCGCAACTATTATCCATTCCTGAACTGAAGGGAAAATATCAATCGAATGAACTTACACCAGAAGCAGTTATTCAGGAAATCGTTCATCGAGCAGAAGCAGACAAAGAATATAATATTTGGATTACCCCGCCTACGATGGAAAGGATTAAACCGTATTTAGATCAATTAAAGCAAATGGATTCAGAGCAAACACCGCTCTGGGGGATCCCATTTGCGATTAAAGATAATATCGATCTAGCGGGAATACCTACTACATCTGGCTGCCCTGAATTTTCCTATACACCGAATGAACATGCGACAGTCGTTACACGACTAATTGAGGCTGGCGCGATACCAATTGGAAAAGCGAATCTTGATCAGTTTGCGACAGGTCTTGTGGGAACAAGAAGTCCATATGGAGAAACAAAAAATTCGTTGAACCCTGAATTAATCAGCGGTGGTTCAAGCTCAGGTTCCGCTGTTTCTGTTGCACGGGGGATGGCCGCCTTTTCACTTGGGACGGATACAGCTGGATCCGGCCGTATCCCGGCTGCCCTTAACAATCTGGTCGGTTATAAACCAAGCCTTGGAGCATGGCCTATCAAAGGTCTAGTAAAAGCCTGTGCTAGCTTGGACTGTATTAATGTGTTTGCTAATAGTCTTTCCGATGCTTTGCTTGTGGATGATGTGGTACGTGGGTTTGAAAGCTCTGATCCATGGTCCAAGTCAATTACCCGTAAACCGAATGCTCTTCCAGAAAAAATTTGTCTTGTTCAAGAACCACCTACATTTCACGGCCCCTTTGCACAGGACTTCAAACAGGCATGGGAAAAAGCGGTAGTACGCATCGAAAAATTGGGTATTCCGATCGAATACATCGATGGAAGCTATTTAGCGGAAGCCGCTGCTATTCTTTATGAAGGACCATGGGTCGCTGAACGCTGGGCAGAGTTAGGGGAATTTATTACGACAAATGAGAATGCAGCTTTCCCAGTGACAGAAAAAGTTCTTCGTTCCGGAGCCAAACCAGAGCATGATGCTGCTACTTTATTTAAAGCGATTCACAAGCTTCAAGAATTTACCCAAAAAGCCCATCTGCAGTTAAAAAATGCTGTTTTGGTCATGCCGACATGCGGTGGAACATGGTCGCGTAAAGAAGTACATGAAAATCCAATTGAAACCAATAGTCTTATGGGGCTATATACGAATCATTGCAATCTATTAGATCTTAGTGCTGTAGCGGTTCCAGCTGATGCTGCAGAAGAAAATCTACCATTTGGGATTACGCTGTTTTCTAGCAGTGCAAATGAGCATTTGATTTGTGGGCTTACCGATTTATTTATACATGATAGACGCTCGCTGCAAACGAAGGAAACGACACTGGTCGCGGTATGTGGACTGCATATGCGTGGATTTCCACTTGAAAAACAAATGATCGAACATGGAGCGGTCTTTATACGTGAAGCAAAAACCGCCCCTCAATACAAAATGATTAAAATACCTTCCCGTCCATCTAAACCTGGCCTCATCCGCTTGAACGAACCAGGGGCGTCTATAGAATTAGAGGTTTGGGAAATGCCACTTAGCCAGTTCGGCTCATTTGTCTCTCTGATTCCAGCTCCGCTTGGAATCGGAAAGGTGCAGTTGGATGATGGTTCTGAAATACCGGGATTTATCTGTGAAACAAGTGCTGCCAAAACAGCAGAAGATATTTCAGATACTGGTGGCTGGCGTTATGCCTCAGGGGCTTTAAAATAAAGAGTGCATTATATTAAACAAGCTTGGTAATTTCATAAAGTTTGAGTAAAAATCTTGATAGAGTTAACCGATATTAAAGGTTGATTCTGCCTGAAACTCTGTAAAGAATAATGGTTCGGTCTCAATCAGGGCTGGATTGTTACCGAAAATCAAAAGGATACCTATTTTGGGTCACAATCCGAGGTGAATTGTGCCTGTAATTCGGTAAATATCAAAAATTGGGTCACAATTCTAGATGAATTGTGACCCAAAATCAGTAGTCATCATTTTTTCGGTCACAATCCTGAGTTTGTGACTGAAATTATTTAATTCCCCTTAGCTATCAAAAATTCTTCAAATGTTACTTTTCCTACTTTTCGATGGTCATTAGTATTTTTTCCATCCAAGAATGCTCTATGAAGTTTACCCGGGAACGAGAGGCTTACTACTTTATTTGGTTCATTATTTACCTTTATTTTCAGTTCCGCCATTTCCCTCAGTGTTAGTATTTCTGGTCCAACGAAGTCATCTGTTTTTCCGTGTGGCCCCAAATTGATCAATTGAATTAAATGAGCTGCATATTCACCAACGTCCACACTTTGAAATTTTATCTGTCCAGGCACAAGGTATCTTTTAAAAAGAGGTTTTGATAAAAATAAATTCTCTACAAAGCTATGGAACTGAGTTGCACGGACAATTGTATGTGGAACAGAACTGTTTTTTAACAATTTCTCTGCTTGATATTTATTACGGTA
>JAPSKD010000388.1 GCA_031177865.1 Bacillus sp. (in: firmicutes)
TGTCCTTGATTTCTTTTCTGTCATAGAACTTCGTTCCGCCGACGATGCTGTATTCAATATTTGATTTTAACAGCACTTCCTCCATTACACGGGACTGAGCGTTAGTCCGATATAGAATCGCGACGTCTGAAAGCTTGTACTTGCCCTCGCGTGTTAATTCTTTAATTTTACCAGCAACGAACTGGGCTTCTCCCTGCTCGCTATCTGCACGATAGTAAACAAGTTTGTTGCCCTCTGGGTTTTCCGTCCAAAGATTCTTTGCCTTTCGGGTTATATTATTTTCAATGACCTTATTCGCTGCAAGAAGAATCCTTTTTGTAGAGCGATAGTTTTGCTCAAGTAAAATGACCTTTGCATCCGGATAATCTTTTTCAAAGGAAAGGATATTCGCAATATCCGCTCCACGCCAGCGATAAATCGACTGGTCGGAATCCCCGACTACGCATAGGTTCTTAAAACGATTTGCGAGAAATTTAACTAGCATATACTGTGCTCTGTTTGTATCCTGATACTCATCCACATGAATATACTGAAATTTACGTTGATAATATTCAAGTACCTCAGGTACACGTTGAAACAGTTGAATCGTCATCATAATCAAGTCATCAAAGTCGAGTGCTTGATTTTTCCGTAACCGTTTCTGATATTCTGTATAAACATCACTGACTGTTTGTTCAAAATAGCCGCCAGCGGTTTTTACATACTCTTCCGGGTCAATTAATTCATTTTTTGCCGAGCTGATTGCTCCTAAAATTGCCCGTGGATCGTATTTTTTAGGATCAAGGTTCTTATCTTTAAGGATTCCTTTGACAACTGATTGCTGATCGCCTGTATCTAAAATTGTAAAATTGCGGTTATAGCCCATTCTGTCGATGTCTCTTCGAAGAATTCTTACACACATCGAGTGAAAAGTGGATATCCAAATTTCTTCCGCTGCTCCGCCCATCATTTTTCCGATACGGTCTCTCATTTCACGAGCGGCTTTATTTGTAAAGGTAATCGCTAAAATGTTATAAGGATTTACACGTTTTTCAACAATTAAATAAGCAATACGATGCGTTAGTACTCTCGTTTTACCACTACCCGCACCGGCCATTAGTAAGAGCGGCCCGTCCGTTGCTTTTACTGCATTTTGTTGTTCTGGGTTTAAACCATTTAAAAGCTTTTCTGATAAATATTGCAATTCCTTCACCACCATACCAAACATTTGTTCTTATTTTAACTCTTTATATTCCATTAAGCAAATTTTCATCGCACGCATTTTACTGTTGCTAAGGCTTGTTCGAAATCGTCATAAATGGCATTTCCAACCACAATGACATTAGCATGCTCAGCCATTTCAGCTGCTTGTTCAGGCGTTGAAATTCCCCCGCCATAAAACAGGACCGTTTCCTCAAGGATCTTCTTAACTTCAGCTACCACTTCTACATCTCCATAGGTGCCACTATATTCAAGATAAAAGATTGGTAAATGAAACATTTTCTCTGCCATCATCGCATACGCCTTTACTTCTTCTGTTGAAGCATTTGCATTGGCAGAAGTCAATTTTGCGGCCTTGCATTCTTCGTTCAAGATACAGTAGCCTTCCATGACGATTTCTTCCCAATCCATAATTTCACCAAATTCTTTTACTGCCTGATGGTGCAGTCCAGTTATCCACTTTGTATCATTACTATTTAAAATTGTCGGAATAAAATAAAGGTCAAATCCAGGGGTAACTATTTCAATACTTGAAACTTCGAGGACACAAGGAACCGTGTAGCGGCGAATTCGAGCCATTAGATCAAGGACTTTTTCCAGGGTAACCCCGTCTGTTCCTCCAACCATTACCGCGTCTGTTCCAGATTCGCATATTTTTTCTAACTGTTCATCACTTATCTCTTTATTTGGATCGAGTTTAAACACATGGCGCCACTCGCGAAAATCGTACATCCCAAGATCCTCCCATTCAATCTTACATTACACCATTATAGCATTAGCTCATTCGATTAAAAAAGAAAACACTAAATTACTTAATAGAAATTGTAACCAAAAAGCGGAAGCGCCTTGTTACAGGGGCGGCAGGCATAAGACGAGCCGTCAAGAAGGTTGCTTTTTAACCTTCTTGACGAATTGTCAGAGATGTGGAGGCCACTGCCCTGGGACGTGAGTCTAGACGAACCCTGCAAGAAGGCGCTCTTTGCCCTTCTTCAGGGAAAAATGCAGTTCAATTTTTCCTAGGGGGCGGCTTATGACTCGAGTCCCAATGAGCCGAAACTAGACAAGCTTATGACCCCGAGCCCCCAGGCACTGGAGCTGGATTAAAAAGAAAAACCGAAGAGGAATCTCTTCGGTTTGGTTTATTTCTCTTCGGTTACTTTTTCTGTTTTGATCCGCTCTAATACCATTTCATACGTGTCATTACCGAAATTCAAACAGCGCTTCACACGAGAAATGGTTGCTGTGCTCGCACCTGTTTCAGTCTCAATTTTATGATAGGTATTTCCTTCACGGAGCATTCTTGCTACATCTAAACGCTGTGCTAATGATTGAATTTCATTAATGGTACATAAATCATCAAAGAAGCGATAGCATTCTTCAAGGTCCTTCAGTGAAAGAACAGCCTGAAATAACTGATCAAGCTCTTTTCCACGTAACTTATTAATTTGCATATATTTTACCCCTTTAATTAGTAAGATTAGTTTACATTAAATGAAATGATTGATTGAAGTCCAGGATTCGTTGGAACTACGTTCACCCATGTCTTTCCTTGAACAAACGGAACTACTTCCCCATCTCTTATTGGAACAATCAAACCGTTATCATTTTTCCATTCTACTTCCATTACCTTACCCTTTTGCAGTAAGTAACCAGATCCCCCTGATTCTAAATCAATTTCCTTATGAGCAGCCTCATCAATGACTTGATGAGTAGTCTCAATAATAAACAAATTATCTACCAGAATGGGGTCTTTCGTTTCATGATCTATGGTTTGATCACCATTTGAGTAGCGCTTGTATTTTCCGATTGATTCATCATACTCGTAGGTGGAATTGAAAACACCACTAGAAGAGTATGAAATCGTTACTGAATTCGCTTCGTCTCCCGTTACCGATTTACTATCTTCCTCTGATAAAAATTCAAAATCAGGCGGAGACTGATTCATGGAGTATTTCTTTTCCTTGGCTCCTTTTAAAACATTCTTATACGTAATATAGGAGTTATGAGGTGCGTCACGGAAGCTCGCTCTTTTAAACAATGTACCGTCATAGACCATACCATTTAAATTATCAACAAAGTCGCGTTCGAGCAATTCTCTTGCCTCTTCACTATAGCCGTGTGCGATAAAAAGAGCATCGAGACCTTTTGCCAAATCAATGTAATAGTCCCTTGCACTCCGAACTGGACCCATATTATCTGGTTGTTCACTTTGGAAAACAGCAAGGAATCGAGTAACATCACCTTCTGCTAGAAGTTCATATACAATATCCGCTTTGTGTAAGCCGGATTGAGGCCTTGCTTTTGGATGATTATTAATCATAACCGCCACTGCTCTTCCATCTGTCTTCGTTTCTGAACCCACCCCAGTTAATGGGTAGGCATATGGGAGTTCATTCTCTACCTCTTCCTGTATCACTTCTTCAACTTCTTCTTTTTCCGGCTGTTTTGGTCCATTGGCCTTTTCTTTATCGTTGCAACCAGTGAGCAGGAAAAGAACTGCTGTTATGGCAACAGCCCATTTCTTCATTTTTTAAAAACACTCCTATCGTCTTTTCTCAGAAGCGGTTTTATCCAGTTAATTACTTTTATAGTTTAACGCATTATCGACGGAAAGAGAACAGTTTTGTTCATTACATCGTACATACCCTGTTGGGTGATTCGAATATAGGGTAAATGAGTAGCCGAGAAGAATAACAAACTGTACACAGGATCTGAGAAGGAATACCCACGGTCCTTCAATTCAACTAGTAACTTCTTTTCTTCGTTTATTAATTCCTTAATCGGAAGGTTTGACATAATTCCGTTAAGTTTTAATGGTATCTCACATACCACTTGCTCTTCGTCGACCATGACAATACCGCCGCCTAACTCCTTCATCCTCTCAAAGGCTGCAAGCATATCACGTTTATTTTTTCCAATTAAGATAATGTCACCTGTATTGGAAAATGAACTTGCCAATGCAGAAAGATTTGTGGCAAATCCTTTTAATAATGTATTAATCCTCCACTTGCCATTCCTGTCTAGCAGGGTAAAGAAACATTCATCATGGTCTGTTGACAATTCATCATATGAGGCGTCAATCGCGATGGAATACGGTTTCGTAATAACCGAATTCTCCATCTTAATCCCGAATGGCATTGAAAATTGTAAGTCGTCAATGCTTAGATTCCAGTCCAATTCCATTGGGTTCAAACCATAATCAGCCCAATTAAT
>JAPSKD010000389.1 GCA_031177865.1 Bacillus sp. (in: firmicutes)
TTAACTGGTTAGGCGGACTATCTGGTACAAACGCAATTATTCTTGGCGCAATCCTTGGTGCGATGGTTTCCTTCGATTTAGGCGGACCAGTGAACAAAGCGGCTTATACTTTCTGTATCGGCGCAATGGCGAGCGGAAACATTGTCCCTTACGCAACCTTTGCTTCCGTTAAAATGGTTTCAGCATTCTCTGTAACTGGGGCAACCATTATTGGGAAAAAGTACTTTACAAAACAAGAACAAGAAATTGGTAAACAAACATGGCTTCTAGGTCTAGCCGGAATCACTGAAGGTGCGATTCCATTCATGATTAACGACCCATTACGTGTAATCCCATCATTAATCGCAGGTTCTGCTGTAACAGGTGCTATCGTTGCTTACTTTAATATCGGCTTAAATGTTCCAGGCGCAGGAATTTTCTCTCTTGCTCTCGTTCAAGGACAACCAATCCTTGTGGCTGCAAGCATTTGGCTGGGAGCTGCCATACTTGGAGCGTTCATTTCAATGTTACTATTGATTGCGACAAGAAAAGGGAAATTGAATAAAGAGAAGAAAGAAACGACTATCGAACAAAAAGCAGCTTAATTTTTGAAAAAATAATATGGTACCTAGGGAAGTTTCCTTAGGTACCTACTATATTTGGAGGACATCATGAAAAAAGTTCATATCGTACCCCATATGCATTGGGACAGAGAGTGGTATTTTTCAACGGAAGAATCTCGAATACTGCTAGTTAACAATATGGAAGAGATCCTAGAAATGCTGGAGAATCATCCAGACTATCCCTACTATGTATTAGACGGTCAAACCTCAATTCTTGAAGATTATTTTGCCGTGAAACCTGAAAATAAAGAACGTGTGAAAAAGCTTGTCCAAGCTGGAAAGCTCATCATCGGTCCTTGGTATACCCAAACAGATGAAATGGTTGTTGGCGGAGAATCGATTGTCCGCAATCTGCTATATGGATTAAAGGATTGTGAAGAATTTTGTGCACCAATGAAAATCGGTTACTTACCTGACTCCTTCGGACAATCTTCACAGATGCCGCTAATCTTAAACGGCTTTGATATTCAATACTCCATTTTCTGGCGCGGGACATCAGAGCGCCATGGTACTGATAAAACAGAATTTTATTGGGAAAGTGACGACGGCTCAAAGGTTCTTGTACAGCTTTTCCCACTTGGCTATGCAATTGGGAAGTATCTTCCAGAGGATGAGGTAAAATTAAAAGAGCGCATCGATAAGTACTTTACCGTACTAGACCGCGGTGCGACAACAGAGAATATTATTTTGCCGAATGGTCATGATCAAATGCCGATTCAGAAGAACATATTTACCATCATTGAAAAACTACAGACATTATATCCGGATCGTGAGTTTTTCTTAAGTAAGTATGAAAATGTCTTTGCAGAATTGGAAAAGAATGCATCCCTGCCAACCTTGCAAGGTGAATTTTTAGATGGAAAATACATGCGTGTTCATAGAAGTATCTATTCTACCCGGATGGATATTAAAGCAGCGAACACACGAATTGAAAATAAAATCACCAATGTATTGGAGCCATTAGCGGCAATTGCATATTCCTTAGGATTTGAATATCATCATGGTTTGATTGAGTTGATTTGGAAGGAAATCATGAAAAATCATGCACATGACAGTATTGGCTGCTGCTGCTCCGATAAAGTTCATCGTGAAATCAGGAACCGCTTCTTTCTTGCAGAAGAGAAAACGGATCAGCTTATTGAACACTATAAGCGTAAAATCACGGATTCAATTGACACTGAACGTACTGAGGATCGGTTAACTGCATTTAACCTCCTTGCATATGAACGTAAAGATGTGGTTACCACTAAGGTAATTACAAAGTTGAATTCATTCACATTAGAGGATGCAGAAGGTAATCGTATTCCGTTTGAGGTACTGAACAAAGAAATCATAGACCCAGGCTTAATTGACCGTCAAATTGTCCACTACGGTAACTATGATCCATTTTTCCAATATACTGTTCAATTACAGGATTCAATACCAGCGATGGGATATAAGACATACTTTGTTGTGGATGCAAAGAGCAATATGGGGAATACCCTTATTGAAAAGAATACAGTTGACACAGAATTTTATTCGGTTTCCGTCAATCCAAATGGAACGTTGAAAATATGGGACAAGCAATTGAATAGGGAATTTGACCAAGTGCTGCGCTTAGAAAATGGCGGTGACGATGGTGACGAATATGACTTCTCACCATTAGCAGATGAAACACTTTTTTATAGTGATAATGTTGAAGCAGAAGTGAAGGTTGCGCAGAATGGATATGAAGCACGAATCGATATCCTTGTTAAGCTTGATGTACCTGGGGATCTTGAGAAGCGTAAAATCAATAAAGTTGACCGTTTTGTGGAGGTTCATTGGAAAGTAATGATTCCAAACCATCAGCCAATCATTAAGATTGAGGCAGGAATTGATAATCAAGCGAAGGACCATCGTCTTCGCACCCTAATTCCTACAGGAATCGCGTCTTCCTTCTCAGTATCAGACAATCAATTCGGCTTCATTAAGCGTGATGTTTATGATTCCGCAATGGATTACTGGAAAGAACAAGATTGGGATGAACGCCCAGATTCTATTTTCCCAATGCTTTCCTTTACAGGATTATCCGATCATGAGCATGGAATGAGTGTATTAACCAACAGCACTCGTGAATTTGAAATTGTTGGGGAAAAATATGATACCATCGCCATCACCCTATTCCGAAGCGTTGGCGTACTAGGAAAAGAAGAAATGCTAAGAAGACCAGGTCGTCCATCTGGAATTAAACTGCCAACACCTGACTCACAAATGCTGGGATTGCTGAAGCTCGACTTTGCGATTACAACACATAAGGGCTCTACAACAGCTGCAAACATTGGCAGAATTGCAAAGGAATTTACAACACCAATTCAGACTTATAATAAAATACCGCATAATGCGATGAAGCTGAATCCATCTGGCATTAAAACACCATTGAGCTTTAGTTTCTTACAAGAAACAAACAGCACTGCGGTACTGAGCACACTGAAAAAAGCAGAAAAAGAAGATCGCTTCGTCCTAAGATTCTTCAATCCTACAGAAACAGAAGGTCACGGCTCTTATACCGTAAACCTTTCAGTCGAACATGCACTTGAAGCAAACCTAAACGAAAAACCAATTGCACCACTTAACTTAGAAAATAATTACCTTATCTTACCGTTAAAACCAAACCAAGTAAAGACAGTGTTATTCTAACAATCAGCGGTGCCTGTCACCACTAAGACACCAAACGTCTGCATGGAATGGACAAGGACTAAGGGTGACAGGCACCAATTAGTTCTGAATCACGTAAAAGAGAAGTGCTTTTTGGCACTTCTCTTTTGTTAAGCTCTGGACTTCCCACTTAGGACTGGCTTCTTACAGTTTCCATTCCGGAAAGTCTTTTATCTTTTGTTTTTCATACTCTGTCATTCTTGAGTACGAGTGTGACAGTTTTGAAAGGATGTAACCCTGAGGGCTAGCAGTTTCTTCGTGATCGTTAACCTCTTGTAGTTTAATATTGGTAAACATAATGGCTATTTGAGCTAAACTCTCGATTGTGTCCATCAATTCAGGGTTGTCATTGTAATTTTTCTTGGCAATGGCATAAACAGTATCCAGTCTGCTCCTTATGTGCTTTAGTGTTTCTGCGTCAAATTGGTCTTTTTTCATTACATTTCACCCCTTATTACTAAAGCATATGGAATTTCGTGGGATGTGGAACGTACGAAAATAAATAAATATTTTCAAGAATAAACCGGTTTTAATAGAAAAAAGGCATTTTCTCTTTTTCAAATGAGAAAACACCCTTTTCACTTTTGGTTATTTTAAAAAAAATTGATAACAGACAACCGCCTCTACCTGTTTAAAGCCCTCGTGAATATATAGCGCCTGTGCCCGGTCATTCTCTCCGTTTACACTAAGGATGGTTCGTTTATAGCCTTTTTCCTTGGCAAACCTTAAAGAAGCTCTAAGGAGGCTTCTACCTAATCCACGCCCTTGATACTCAGGCAAAATAGCAACAGGGCCTATGTTCATAATAGGTGCCCCATTATATTCATCATCGGCTCCTCTTATCACACCTACCGGTTTTTCCTGATGGAAAAGGACCATCATGCCGCCTTCAAGGTAATCATCATGTGTTAGCAGCTTTTTTACCCCCTCAGTCGTAAGAGGTGTTTCACTGCCTTTCAGTGTTGAAAAAGCAGCATTTCGTACCTTTAACCAATTTTCTTCATCCTGTCCTGGTCGAAAAGATCTAAGTTCGTAACCCGCTGGCAGATTGACTTCTGGTACGTCCAGTTCCTCTCTTACAAGCAGGAAAGCATATCTT
>JAPSKD010000052.1 GCA_031177865.1 Bacillus sp. (in: firmicutes)
AATAAGGGGCGTGTATGTTCATAATCATTATGAGCGTGTGCTTTTGAAAGAGGTAAAACTTGCTCTCTTTTGGCTACATCGGCTTGGGCATTAGCTGCCGAAAATGAATTTACAAAAGAAATCATGACTGCAACTATTAAACTTAATGCTACTAACTTTTTTTTCATCGTTCTTTCCTCCCGTATTAAAAAAATTTAAAAATAAGTAAATTCTTTTTTATTTGTGTATTGTTACTAGCCAACTAATGTTTTACCCAACATGTTCAAAGAGTTTAACGGAAAAACTAAATCGGGTTTATTTACATTAGAATTCATGAAGGATGAGCTGGAAACGGCACTAACAGAAAAACTTCCTAATGAACTTACTAGTGGTGCTCCTATAGCTACACCGACAAGTTTTGAAGGCTTGTGTAAAAAGACACGCCGGTCCATACCGTCTTTATATGGATTGTTTTGTAATGATTTAAACTCTTCGTCTATTATTTTTCATTTATCTCACTCTCCCTAACCTTTAACATGAATTTAACATAAATCATACCCTTGGTTTGTAAAATGGAAGTTAAGGAAATTTAAAGAAATATAAAGAAAAATAAGAAATTAGAAGGATGGATTTTGTAATATAGTACTTTTTGCTTAGTATACTAATGGGGCTAATTGAATTCTAGTCAGCTGTATGATCAAGAGGACTTAAATAAATTTTTAGGATAGCCAAACAGAAAAACACCTCCTGAATCATTAGATTTAGTATGATTCTGAAGGTGTTTATCATTGTATCATTTCATGTTATTAACAAGAAAACCAACTGTTATGTTAACTGGGTTTATATCAATTGTTTTCCCTCTAAATACTTGATTACTAGCGCTACACATTCTTCAATTGAATACGTGTTTGTATCAATAATCAATTCCGGATTAACCGGTTCTTCAAAAACAGAATCCACACCTGAAAACTCCTTTATCTTTCCCTTTCTTAGCTTTTGGTAAAGACCTTTGGGATCACGTTTCTCGCAAACATCCAACGGACAATTCACGAAGACCTCGATAAATTCATTCTTTTCAACTAATTGACGTACTAGATCACGGTCTTCTTGAAACGGAGAAATAAAGGCTGCAAGGACAACCTGACCACTATCTACGAATAATTTTGAAACTTCACCAATACGGCGAATATTTTCCTGCATGTCTTCTTTTGAAAAACCTAAATCTTTATTGAGACCGTACCGGATATTATCCCCATCTAATACATAGTTTCTAATTTTACGATCAAATAATATTTTTGCTATTTCATTGGCGAGTGTGGATTTTCCTGAGCCAGATAACCCAGTAAACCAAAGGATAAAGCTTTTATGGCCATTTTGTTCTCTCCGGTCTTTTTTTGTAATACTGGAATCATGCCAAGTTATGTTCGTTGCCTGTGATTTTTTTTCTTCCACGTGTAAAATCTCCGTTTGTTTCTGTATACCTTTTATTAATACATCAACGACCTCTTCACGACTAAAGGTGCTTGGAGGGTAAATACCCTTACGTAATAAGTTCCTTACTTTGGTACCCGAAAGTACTACATGATTGTCTTTGCTATGTGGGCATGTTTTGGTTGAAGCCATTGCTTTACACTTTAAGCAATAAAAACTATGTTCAAAGAAAAGAATGTTGATTCCAATTTCCTCGTTAGTGAAGTTCTTAAAGATTTCTTGTGCTTCATAGGTGCCGTAATAGTTACCTACTCCTGCATGATCACGTCCAACAATAAAATGTGTACATCCGTAATTTTTGCGAACGATAGCATGGAAAACTGCCTCACGCGGGCCGGCATAACGCATTGCTGCAGGGAAAACAGATAGTAAAACCCTGTCTTTTGGATAATAATGATTTAACAAGACTTGATAACTTTCCATCCGAATTTTTGCAGGTATATCATCAAGCTTCGTCTCGCCAACAAGTGGATGTAAAAAAAGTCCATCTACAATTTCAAGAGCTGATTTTTGGATATATTCGTGGGCACGATGAATAGGATTCCTTGTTTGGAACCCAACCACCATATTCCATCCTAGCTCTCTAAATTTTCTTCTTGTCTCGGCTGGATTGATATGGAAAGAAGCAAATTCCCCTTTTTCAATTTTGCGAACTAATTTGATTTCTCCACCCGCAAAAATATTTGGCCGTTCATATAATTTTTTCACTCCTGGATGCATTAGGTCGTTTGTTTTATAAACGTTCTTTGCCTCTTTCTGCTTATTGGGTGTGTACAATTGTTCTAATTTTAAGACACCATATACAACCCCCTCTTTAACTAACTTTATCCACTCACCAAGAGTTAAATTTTCCGCTTGCTTCTCATTTACTGGGAGTGTTATCGGAATACTCCAAACAGTACCATCCATAAGACGCATATTTTCTACTACGGATTCATAATCTTCTTTTTTTAAAAATCCTTTTAAGGGACTATAAGCCCCAATAGCAATAAGCTCGAGATCACTTAATGATATGTTATCTAGTTCTATTTCATTTTTTAGAGATTGATAGTCAAAATCTGGATCAAACAAATTAACCAAGGATCCTCCATGAGGTATACTTTGACTCATCACGAACACCTTCCTTTACTTCTATAATTTTGGTAGAAGTCACCTCATTTGGTCAGGAATGTTATTAATTTTGGTAAGGAATACCAACTTGTACAATTTTAAAGTTGACAATTTTTGAGGAATTTTAAATAGGGGAAATATCCAATTTTCATCCGAGATAAATATGCAAAATAATGATTAAAAAAGAGATATATTCTTTAACAAATAGATTCAAATTGTCACCAAGACAATAGCAAATAAAGGAAAAATGTCATTAATTGATCGTTATTATCATTAGGTTCTGGCAATCACTACACTTCCTATCCCTTTTGCTTTTAATAATAAGCATATATGGAATTTTGATTACTACTTATCCCTCTGCCCGTACATAAGCGTAAGTTTCCTCTAATCCTTGAAGAATATCAAAAGCAGGAAGCCATTCAAGTGACTGAAAAGCGTTTTGATTGTTAAGACAGCTATGTTTAATATCACCGTTTTTACCATCGACAAAAACGTATCCAATAGGGGAATCGTGTATTTTATTTAACAAGCCGATTAATTGGTTAATGGACGTTGTTTTTGAGGTACTGATATTAAAAATTTGATGGTTGCCACGTTTAATTGCAGCGATATTGGCTAAAACAATATCCTTTACATAAATAAAGTCCCTAGTTTGTTCGCCATCCCCATGTACCAACAACATCTCATTTCTCTTTATACGATTTAAAAATACTGCTATAACTCCTCCTTCTCCCTTTGGTAATTGCCTTGGACCATATACGTTTCCATATCGGAGAATGGTAAATGGAAGTTTATAAAGATCAGAAAATAAACGGATATAGGATTCCGCACTTAATTTTGATAATCCGTAATAGGAAATTGGTACAGTCAAATCGGTTTCTGATAATAATTCGGTCTCCAAATCTCCGTAAACTGCTGATGTCGAAGCAAAGATGATTTTCTTTACCCGAGCTTCATGACAGGCTTCCAAAATATTAATTGTTCCATTAATATTGACACTTGCATCATAATTTGGTTCGCTGATAGATTTTCCAACATCAGCCTGGGCCGCTAAATGGAATACTATATCCGGCTTTTCTTTGATTATAATTTGTTTAGCCTTTGTACTTCGAATATCCTCTACATGCATGATGGCAGAAGGATGGACATTTTCCAACCGTCCCGTTATTAGGTTGTCGAGTACATGAACTTCAAATCCTCTTTTAACAAGTTCTTCAACTAAATGGGATCCAATGAAACCAGCACCTCCAGTAACGATTGCCTTCATATTATATAAGTCACCTCTTTTTTCTAACAATCTTATTCTCGATAATTGGAAAAGGTATAAGACATGTAGCCCTTTTTGGGGTTTTGGGGTCCACTTTCAACATCTCCTGAAAATTTTTTCATTTGCCCTAGGACATGTTCACTACATTCAATAAATAGACTTTGAATATCCTATATTAATCCATGAAAATTTTATTTTAACGAAAGTGGTCTTCTCCCACTTTCCTTTTTTTTTAAATAAAGCTGCAAAAAGGTAAAGAACACAAGTTAAATTTTCGATTCTATAACCGCAGCTGCTCCTGCCACGGCAAGAACAAGAAAAAATGGATAAGTAATAGGAAAATAGAGATAGATAACCACTACGATTAGGGAGGACCAAAATCCTACACACCAAAAACAGCTTAGAAGAGAACCAATAAAATGCCTTATCCCCGTCCCCTTTATTTCAACAGTCTCTTCCAATTGACCAAGATTATTTTCTACTATGTTAACAGAGAAAAATGGACGCCTGATAAAAGATGTAATTTTATCATAGACAATTAAATGGGTTACACGAAATGAAGCAAAAATGATTATAAATAAATCAATCCAATCCAAACTGTGCATACCTACACCTCATTTCTTCAATAATTTGATACATTGTATGTTTAGCCACTTTAAACGTTCCAGCATTACCTTTATCAAGAAGGGTAAATCACAGGGTTCTGACTATTGTTTTACTTCTAATTGGCTAAAAATCAAGGTCCTCCAAGAAATAAGGAGGGACAAAATGTTTTTAAATCGACATATATTTTCCATTATTGAATGAATGAAGGAGGTACCGAATAAAGTAAAATGGGATGGTGTTCTACAACTGGAGGGAGGACTTTTTATGGAGTATAAAGAGCTGCCAAAAGAAAAGCCGGTAGTCTGTTCTGTTGTTACAGAATTACAAGCTGCACAAGTTACGAAATTATGCGAAAACTATGGCATTCAAGCAATAATCCGAATGAAGCCATTTGTTGATATTTCCCACCTAAAAAAAATTGTAAAGGCAAAGATGAAAGAAAGATTATATGATCCATGTCCCTGTGGTAAAGGAATGAAGTTTAAATTTTGCTGTTACCGAAAAGAATTGGATATAAAGTTATAAGCTTATCTCGAAATGGTTTAACTGCATTAAGGGGGATTCATAGAATTATAGAGTAAAATCATCTTAAATAGACCGCACAATGCGGTCTATTTAAGATGATTGTATTTATTAGCAGAGATCTTCCCGATTAACTTTGGTTATTATTTTTTTCTACTATCTGTTTGTGTTTTCCGCAACCGCATCCCCCAGAATCAGATTTCACCCTTTTATTGGAGACAGCTCCATGTGATAAATAACTGTCAGCTATTTTACGTCCCATATAAACTTTTGATTGCGGTAAAAATTTTGGAGAACGAGATCCGTTTACGATTTGCCCACCCCGTTTGTTTTTCAATTTTAACTACCTCCTTGCTAATTTGGGTTCCATAAATTATATGTATCTATGAATTACGATGTGTTCCCATTTATAAGGTAGAAGATGGTAAAAAAAATAAGTTTAATAGAACAATAAAAAACGGCGTTCTGCTGGTACGCCGTTAAAGTTCACTCATCAATTATTATTAATTGCAAAGGGATGACTCTTTTGTTATTCATTTTAAAACAACCCACGTTTACTTTTCCTTTATAAAACGAAACAATAAAGTAAGCAAGCTGGTCATAAGGGTTATTTTCAATATCATGTGCTGAAGGCAAGGCTGGTGATGTGGGATGCGAATGGAATATGCCTGTAAGCTTTTCATTCTTCTCATTCATTTCCATAACTGCACGTTTAATAGCCTCTTTGGACATATAAAAACGATTAAGATGGAGAGATTCATTTTTTATTTTCCATAAAGTGTTTCCTGTTTCATTAATACCCGAAAGTAATCCACATTCTTCATATGGTAATGCTTGTTTGCAATAAGCAATCATTTCATCATATACAGACTTCTTTATATAAAAAGCTTGATTAGTTTCTATTTGGTTCTTAATCCCTTCTATTTCAACACTTTGATCAGGGAGACGAGGGCTGGGTTGTTTTACTTCGTAATGTGAAGAAATCCACTGCTGCGGGACTTGAGTTCGTACTTTTTTGTATATTCTGATATATTCCTTGCTGTTGTGAAATATTTCGTTGAAACCAATCACCCGATTGCTGTGTCTGAGGTAAGGATGGATTGTTTTCCGTTGGTATTGGCTGCTCCGATTTCATTACGGTTACCGTAGCTGGCTGTACGGCCTTCTGGATTCCGGCTGTTAAAGGAGGTTGAGTGATATACTGCCTAATAAAATTTTCCTTTTCTTTCAAGCTCGATTCTAATATGGCAAAATTAGCTTTCAATTCCTTTATTTGGTTCTCTGCATTCACTCTGTCCTTTTCATATTGATCAATTTTTTCTTGATACAATTTCAGCTCAGAATTAAATTGTATCATCTGATTCTGAAGGGTCCGTTCACTTTCCTTTTGGATTTTATAAATTTCTATTTTTTTGTCCTCTAGTTCGGCCGTTAACATTTCATTTTTCTTCTCAAGCTCCTCCATTTTGACGAGGGTAGCCTTCGTTTCAGCTAATTCAGATTTTAATTCATCAATTTGTTTCGACCATGATCCTTTTTCTGAATCAAACAACTCTGATTTTTCTTTATACACGTTCACTTGATCCTGGACGTGTTCTAGTACCTGCAGGTAGGAGTCTTTTTCACGCTGATAGTTATGAGTTAGATTATTAAATTCTTCAATTTTTATCTCCAACTCATCTTTCAACTTGAGTTTTTCTGTTTCAAATAGTTCAAGGCGTGTTAAGGAATCCTGTGCTTTCAGTAACTCAGTTTTCATTACTTCAATCTGATTTTCAAGCTCACTTTTTCGAGCCTCCGACTTCTCTAAATCATCATTAAGCTGAATGATCTCTTGCATAAGTTTCTCATTCTCCTTTTTCATTTTATTAATTTCTCTAGTTTTTGCTTCCAATTGGTCTTGCAGTGAAGATGCCGTCCTAATGATTGTCTTTGTTTGAGTAAAAACTTCATTTAGCTTCGCCGTTATATGATCAAGCCTCTTTTCGTCTAATTCCCTTTTCATAGAGAATTGTAAAACACTTTCACGAATTGAAGTGTTTTCCTCATCGAGAATCGAAATCCTTTTAAGAAGACTGGCTCTTTCTTCTATAAATTGATGATTTTCTTTCTCAAGCCTCCTGACTTCTTTCAGCCTATTTTTTAGACGAAGTAGGATTTTTCTTTTTAATGTTTCTGTTTCCATTATTTGTGTTTTGGCATTGGATAATTCTATTTGATGTTTATCAAACAACTCAAGTACGGCATGCTTTTCTGAGTCCAACTGGGTAATCTTCTGTAGATAGATTACGTTTTTCTGAGTAATTTGTTCCATATTTCCTTTTAATAATTCCAATTGCTGAATAAAATTTTTATTCTGTGTAGTTATATCGTCTATAACCTTTTTATTCAAATGCAACTCGTTTTGCAAATTATTTTTTTCCTTATTCAACTGGTTTAATATCTTTTGTACCTCCGATAATTTCTCAACCAGTTCGTTATTTTGTTGGATTAAAGATTTTTCACTGTTCTCCAGCGACTCGACCATGTTTTTATATTCTTCGTTGTCTTCTTGAAGCTGTACAATCCCCCGTTGTAAACTTTCAATCCTTTCATCTTTTTCAGTTATTTTTAGACGCAAATCATTAAGGCTGGCCTGTAATGTTTGGTTTTCTTCAAAGACTTCTTCTCTCTCCTTAATCGCCTTTTTCAATATAGGTTCAATTTTTTGGAGTTCACCTTCCAGTTCATGTCCTCTTAAATGGTTCTGATGAGATTCTTTATACTCTTTTCTCAACAGAGACATTTCTTTCTTTAACTGCTCCAATTGGACTTCCTTAACTTGTTTTTCTTTAAAATGTCTTTCTGAGTTTTCCTTATGTTCCTGCGCTTCTTTTCTTAACTCTTCTGCCAATTTGACAAGCTTATCATTTTCTTCTGAAACCCGGTCAGTTTTTTCAACCAATTCGGTTACCTCGTTGCTCTCCTTAAGTTGAGCTATTATTGTTTGATATTCCCTATTTTTTTGAATTATCTTTTTATATTCAAATATGAGTCCATCTCTCTCCTGTAAATAAGTTTTTTGCTCATTGAGGATCCCCTGTAATTCCCTTCTTAAAATATCGTTATCTTGTCGCTGCCTAATCATTTGCTCACGGTAACTTCGTTCCTTTGTTTCACTTATCGACCGGCATTGCACAAGTTCTGATTCCAAATGGATCACTTTCTGTTGCAGCTGCATTTGGGTTAGTTTTTCTAAGCGATGTCTTTTTAACATTCGTTTTCCTCCCCTAGGCAAAAGCCCTCTTGGCTCTACTTATTGTATGCAAGTTCTATTCTAACCTTTACCAAAACAACTCACTTTTGCTTATATTTCAACTTAAAGGGTATCAAAAGAGATGTGCAATTAATATTTCAGGCTTGTTTTACAGGAATTTTAGAGAACATCCAGGCACTTCACGAATATATTGTAATGGGTGAACTATTGCTTCCCTTTTGTTTGGTCCCCATTTAGTTATAAAAAACTAAAAAGTTTAAACATTTTTCAGGGTAGCGGCATAGGATACAATAGCTCAACCCAAAAAAGAAATATAAAAGAAAAAGAGAGGATGATTTTTTCATGGATTTTAAAGCTATAAGCGGCGGTCAGGAGACTCTTTGTATTAAAGTAAACAAAGTCTACGACTGGGTAACTCGCCAGGTAGATGTTCCTCTATTGGCATTTGATAGAGGTGACCTTGGAACAACATTGTTCTTTGATTGCCCGGGGGGAATCACACCAACACCAGGTTCTGATGACCCTTGTGCTATTCTCGGCGGTAACTTTACGGTAGAATGTTTCCCTTCAGATGAAGACGGAACACCAATTGATCCTTTAGCACCTGGTGCTATTCTATGTCAAGAAATCCCGCAGCCAGAAGGTCGTGCAACGGGGCAGTTTCAACTGCCTGATGGATCTACAGTTACTCTTCAAAAGGTAAAGGTATTAAAAAAGGGATTTATTGTTGTTCGTGTGACAAATGCAGCAGGTGAGGTTTGTACATCCTTACCAATTCCTTGGGCTGTATCCGAGAAGTTTTTCCTTTGCGCACCTCCTGGCACGTTCCTTCAATGTGAAATTACTGATTTTGAATGTGATGCTAGCTTAATATGTCGACCATTAGCTACACCTGGAACTTTCGAATTTCAACAACTCGATATCTCCATAAATTTATGCCAAAATGTTCAGATGGAGGCCTTGGTGAAGCTTGAAATTACAGCTGACTTCTGTCAGCCACGGACAGATATGCCGTTTGTATGTCCGCCACTTGCATTCCCGCCACAATGTCCTACAATCTTCCCGGGTGCAGGACCAACTCCCACTCCTTTATAGAGATGGGACATAGGACTAAGTTCACAGAGGAGTTCAACCTCCTCTTTTTTTTGTTCTGTTAAGCCGAAAAAATCATAACAAAAAAAGATTCGAGTATTTTTTGAAGAAGCATTACTAACATGGAATTAGAAATACATGCATAGAATATTAGGAATATTCGTATGATCAGAGGAGGGATCTGCTTGTTCTGGAGAAAAAGAGAACAGGTAAATGCAGAGGCGCTGGCATGGTTCAGCTATGCTGTCATGCTTCCGGATATGGATGAAGAAGAAAAGGAAATGACCATCATTGGAAACTTCATGATAAAAAATACCGGAGGAAAAACACTGAATAATCCTATCATCTGTATACGAACCAAGCCTCCACAAAATGTTCGTCTAGGCGGAAAAATCGGTTCTGTATCCCATACTGCCTTAATGATTGATGGAACTAATACTGAAGCATGGCATTATATCTATGATAATTGGAAAGAAAAAACCGTGGAAACGGGGGAACACATACTAAAACCAAACAATTGCAGTATTATAGAACCTGGTGGAAATTTAACATTTGCAAATGAGCTGTGTATTTCAACCAAAAGTGATCCAAAGTTTGCAGTGGTTGAAGGATTTTTTTACTGTGATGAAATACCAAATGGAATCCCGGCATTAAACAATATTTCAGTAAACTATTAGGTGATGAATCTTGAAAATTTTATTATTAACATCCGGTTTTAAAGGCATATATGATTATTTTGAAGCATGGATCATAAATGAGCTAACTAAAAATCATGAGGTGAAAATTTTTAATTTCAAAGATGGATATTCTAATTTACAGTCTCTTACAAGAGAATTTAATCCAGAATTGGCTCTTACGTTAGTAGGCTTTAAGTTACCTATACAAATGGTTGATTGGTTAAAGAAAAATCAGGTTAAGACAGCGGTGTGGTTGACAGAAGACCCCTATTTTATGGATCGGACTAAAGTAGTTTCTCAATATTTTGATTTTGTTTTTACCATTGATTCTGCAGCTCTCGAATTTTATAAAAACAACGGTCATTTACATGCTTACAAATTACCGCTCGCTACAGAACCACAAGTCTTTAAACCTAAGCATGTGGAAGCAAAATTCAAAAGCGATATTTGCCTTGTAGGGTTTCCCTATCCGGATCGAATACAATTTATTCAGTTCCTTTTACAGAATACAGTCTATCGAATTAAGCTTGTTGGTAAATGGTCAAATCCTTTATTTCGTTTTAGAAGTAACCCCAAATTAATGATTCATGAAGGATGGGTAGAGCCTTCAATGGTTGCTAATTTTTATAACGGTGCAAAGATTGTATTAAATACACATAGGCCATTTAACCTGAAGCAGAACCAAAACAGGCTGGGTATTAATGGAAAAAGCATAAACAACAGAACCTTCGATGTCGCAGCATGTGGTTCATTCCAACTGATTCAATTCAAAGAAGATTTACCAAACCATTTTATAGAAGATGAGGAAATCGTGTCATTCAAAAACAACCTGGAACTACGCCAAAAGATCGATTATTATTTGAAATCTGAAGAAGAACGACAATGGATTGCGGACAATGCAAGAAATCGTGCATTGAAGGACCATACTTTTGAGCAGAGGCTAGAAAAAATGTTGGAATTGATTAAGGATTCAACTAAATAATAGGGCTGTTCAGACATGGATAGCTCTTTTTCGTCATACTAAATAAGTATAGTTAGGAAAAAATCTATTTTAAAGGTTAGAAGGAGATGTTACATTTGGAAGAAAAAAGCAAGCTTTTCCTTGTTTTATGCCTTCACCGTTCTGGATCTAGCGCTACTGCGGGCGTTATGCATCTTTTAGGTATTCATATGGGAGATAGACTCCTCCAGGCAACTAAGTATAATCAAAAAGGACATTTTGAAAATGTTGAATTTGTCCAATTAAATCAGGAGATTCTGAGAAGTGTCAACAGTTCATGGAACAAACCACCCATCCAAGGAAAAATCGAAGAAACAAAAATTTCCGTTTCAAAAATTCGCACATTTATTGAAAAAAACCGGAGACCTATATGGGGACTTAAAGATCCACGCACATTGTTAACGTTTGAACTCTGGAAACCATATTTAGAAGAGGCAGCGGATATCACCTATGTGTTTGTCCATCGGCCTTTCGAAGCCTCCGTTCGTTCCCTCGCCAACAGGGATCGGAACACGATTGGAACAGCAAACCTGATATTATTACCCTATTTAAAAAACCTTTATCACTATCGTCATAATTTCGGCCTGTCTTCTGAAAAGATAATTGATGTTTCTTATCAAGATTTCTTAAATAACCCAGAATCTTTTGTCAGCCAAATCAACAAACAAAACGGTAACCCCCCTGAATATCGTCTCAAGGAGGTTAAAGAATTTCTAGATAAAAAGTTAAAAACTTTTTAATGAAAATAATTCTTTCCTATTTTACTCTACACCTTCTGCTGCAATTACACTAGCTAAATACCTTTTTAATTGTTCATTAAAGAGGCTAATCCGCTTGTTACTGTAAGGATTTTTAGACATGTGTTTTATAAATCCTGTTACATCATTCATTTTGTGATAGTGGATAATTACTGGATCACATCGTTTCATCTCGTTGCTAATGTTTTGAGTCAAGTGGAAATTCATTTGTAAAGGCAATCTTGCAAAAGGTAAAGGATGGGCAGCAAAGGCAATGGTTAAGGAAGCTTGCTCACAGAAAAAGTATTGCTTGCCTAACAAATATCTTTTTTGGGACAGATCCATGGTGTATTTTTTCCAAATTGGAAAAAAAGACTGTATTAAGGCCCTTGGGAAAATTAATACACCCGCATTACAATACCAGATTGTTTTCTGTTTTGTTATGGCTGTAAGATAATTTTGCTTGGGCAGCGGGAGACGGTAATGGGCAAAAAGAGTGTTGAAAGTAGTATAAGGAACGGTTAACCCCGCTGCCATTTCTGCCTGGAAATGATCACCATCAATAAAAGGAGAAGGGTCTTGGACAATAATCGTATCACAGTCCAAAAGCATAATCGTGTCGTAAGAAGACACTTCAGGTAATTCAAACAGCCTGAGCTTATTAGAAGGAGGATGCGATACACTAAAACGTTTTACAATTCGTACATACACACCCCATTTTTCTAGCTCTTTAACAAACTCAGGATCTGCCGCCTCAACCATACAGACGAAAATATTAGCTCCAGCTATCCTTCCGCCGAACCAACGGATAGATTGGACAAGTCTGATGGCCTGAGTTTGATATTTCTTATTGTTTTCCGCAACACATCCAATCATCATCCGGCCAGCTCCGGGTACCAAATGGCGATATTCCTCTTCCACATATTTTTCCTTTATTTCAAGACCATATTGGTTTAACCACTTTTTATGATGAATTACGAATCGTTCCTTTTGTTCATTACTAAATAAAGAAAGGTCTTCTTGCCTCACGAGCGCAAAACACTCTTCTTCAGATGAAGCCATAATCAAATCATGTCGAAGGCAATCCCGTAACATTGTCCCTCGTGTTTGTTTGTTGCAGCGGATGCGAACGGAATCTATTTCATCCTCCACAAGTTCATTAGGATTGTCATATAAAACCGTTTTAATGATAATCAAACCGCCCGGACAAAGGGCTTTTTTTAGGTTCCCCCATACCGTCTCCATTTCAAAGACAGGGATATATTCCCAAAGGTTTGAAAGAATAATGACTTTGTATAGGTCGTTACTCTTTAGGTCGTTTAAATTGAAACAATGTAACACTTTATCCTCTTCAACATTTGGGTTTATAGAATCAATAAAATTACTCAGATTCACATAATTTCCTCCTTTCTTTTAGAAACACTTCTCCCTAGTTCTAATTGCTAGGTGATGTTTCCAATTTAGTAAAGCAAAGCATTTTCTGATTCCTTGGGTGCCCCCAATCATCTATATATTCAAGATTTAAGGAAGAATCCTTTATTAAATATTCAAATAAGGAAAGATGATAATGGTACGGATCTTTGTCAAGGTAAGTAGTAAGTCCTCCTCGATGGTTGACGGGTTTATCATTAAACTTCTCTATTGATTCAAAAAAAGTGGCGTAAAATTTCCCCCCTGGATTTAATGCTTTTTCAATATTGACTAGGCATCTTTGGATAACATTTACTGGTAAATGAGTTAACACCGACTGAGCAATAGCGTAATCAAACTTCTTCTTAAAAAGATGAAAATGAAAGTTATCGTTAACCAATAGTAATGGTTTCTTTCCACTTAAATTGGCTTTTTTAAGTTCCACCTGCCCTGCTCGTATAAGCGAAGGATTGATGTCCAAACCACTGTACTTGCCTTCATTTAAATACTTAATAAAATAAATTCCGCCTCGCAGACTGCCACACCCTATATCCAGCAATTCGTGATGCGGCTTTAGCCCCTTCTCTTTCAAAAATGCAATTTGTTTCTCTCCCATTTCTTCCCACATTCCGCCTATTATACTGCGATGGCGTCCTTTTTGTATCTCCAGTTCGGTAAGCTTTAAATTATAATATTGATTCCACATTTCAAAATTCCCTCCCCCGACAGTTACTTTTAATATATTGCATGTATATGTATTTGGTTCTTGTGGTTTCTAATACCAATTCCTTCATTATATATGTGAACTATATCCATACAATGTATTTTTGGCGGGTTAAACCAATTTCTTCATATATATATGTTTGAAACACTAAAGATATTATTGGCGGGTTAAACCAAATCCCTTTATTATAAATTATTTAATAAAATAAGAATCATACTGTATGTTTACCACAATCCCATTATATGCATTGGGGATCTAATCTTAACGATGAGATGCAAGCCAAGAGCAATTATTCTATCTTTATAGATAGAATAATTGTGAGAAAAATATAGACATTCGTCTATGGCACTGGAGTTTTTCCTGAATACTTATAAAGAGATAATGGAATCCTTATTGAAATTACAAAGGGAGATGTATGCATGAAAATACTGCTTGCAACGTTTTGGGGTATTCCACATGTGGGTGGAGTATGGAATTATATGAAGCAGTTAAAAGAACAACTTGAATCTCTTGGGTATGAAGTGGACTTACTTGGATATAGTGAAGGTAATAACTATATGCACGTATTACCGAAAACGCGGGTTATAGAAATGAATCGCTTTCTTCCATTCATTACTAAAATACATGAACAAACTGAACTGTCTCTTCATTATAAAAACCCACTATTAAATCATTATGAGAATCTGCGCTATTGCTTTGAGTTTGGTGCTGCTTATTTGGACTTAAGAAAATATGATTTAATACACACTCAAGATGTCTTCTCTACTGTATGTATAAATCGAATAAGACCGAAAGGAACGACTTTAGTTGCTACTCTTCATGGGAGTGTTGCTCAAGAATTAAAAGATTTTGCCACTACCGTTTATGCTAAAGACTTATCGAACTTAACTAAAGTTAAAAACTATTTTGACAAAATAGAATATAATGGGGCTACGGCTGCCGAGATTACATTAGTAGCAAATAAATGGTTGAAGGACATCTTAACAAATGAGTTCCATGTCCCCGATGAACAGCTAAAGGTTCTTCACTATGGATACGATACAGATACATTTGTTAAACGAATGAATAAAGTTTCAACTATTCAGCGACCGGCTGACAAGAAAGTGATTCTTTATGTGGGCCGGCTTGTAGAGATAAAAGGAGTTCACAATTTAATCCAAGCACTAAGCCAGTTAAAAAGATTACGAAATGATTGGGTTTGCTGGATTGCAGGGGATGGAAGCAATAAGGCAGATTTACAGCATCAAAGCAAGGTTTTAGGTCTAGAAAAAGACATTTTATTTTTAGGGAAGCGAGATGATATCCCAAGTTTGTTGTCCAATTCGGATATTTTCGTTCATCCAAGCCTCCTTGATAACCAACCTTTATCCGTAATAGAAGCACAAATTGCCGGAAAAGCTGTCATTGTCAGTGACGCTGGGGGATTGCCTGAGATGATTGAACATGGAGTTACTGGTCTAATAACACCTGCCGGAAAAGATAAATCCCTATGCCTCCAATTAGACTCTTTACTAACAAACGATAAACAGAGGCAGACTCTTGGTTCCAATGCCAAAAAATGGGCACTTACGTATTGGTCTATTGATACAGCAGTCAAAAACGTACTAGATGTATACCAAAGTGCGATTATTAAAAAGAAAAATGCACTATAATTTCCTTTGCGTACCATTGTGCCAAATTGGGTTCATTTTGTGAGCTTGTATAGAAATATGAAAATCATTCAACTTAAACTCACGGGCGCTAGTTTGTGAGTTTCTTTTATCCACTTAAACTACAACTAAATAAGAATATATATATATTAAGCTTCATTTATACAACCTTATCCATATAGGTTAGGTTGCTTTAGTTTTTATGGGATTACTATTTAAGTTTGGATGTTTTTATATGTCCTCCTTGGTTTAATGATTTCTTGCTTGTTTCAAAAATTTTAAATATGAATATTAACCTCTATTTTTCATAATAATGAATTAAGTTGATTTTAGGAAGAATATTCAATATTGACTTTTAATAAATTTGCCTATTATTCTATTCTTAATTTTATGTAAAAAGTATCTTTGCAATGTGGAATAAAAAACAGGGAGGAAATGAATGAATATCTTATTTGTATTTTATGTTCCTAGCGGTGGAGTGGAGACTTTAAATCGTCAAAGATGTTCTGCACTTAAAAAGTATAATATCAATGGTCATTGCCTTTATTATGAAAACAGAAGAGCATCAATTAATGATCACAACGTTCCAACGTTTATAACTAACAATGATGGCGAAATAAAAAAAATATTAGGAACTGGAAATTATAGTGCTATTGTTGTGGTTTCAGATTTCCAAGCACTGCCGAGATTTAGAAAAATGGGTTACAAAGGAAAAATAATTGTAGAAATTCAAGGATATGGTCCAAAAGAAACAGCAAGAACAGCTCTTAGTAATGCCAAACCCATTGTCACTGCCCATGCAAATGGATTCCTTAATCCAAAAACTCCTCATATCATGCAATTATTAGATGAATTATATCCATCTTTTCCAAAGTTTAGTTTCAATAACTGTTTTGATACAATTCAATTTTCTTACCGATCATTAGCAGTGAGCAATGTCCCTATGATTGCTTGGATTGGCAGAATCGAAGATAACAAAAATTGGAGAGAATTTCTTCAAATAGGGCACCAACTTATTAAGCAACACAATTCAAACCTACAGTTACATATGTTTGAAGATCCGACAATAAGCGATCCTAACCAAAGGATTGAGTTTGAAAAGTTAATCAATCAATTGAGTTTGAAAAAAAATCTTACTCTGCATTCAAATGTTCCTAATTCCAAAATGGCTGATTATTACTCCATGATTGGGGATTCGGGAGGCTTTCTATGCTCAACCTCTAAGGTAGAAGGAGCTCCTTACTCCCTTCTCGAAGCAATGAGCTGCAGATGCCCTGTGTTGACTACCGATTCCGATGGTGTAAGAAGTTCCATCATTCATAACCAAACTGGAAAATATTATACCTTGGGAAATATTGCCGAAGCAGTTATTCAAGCAAAAGAGTTAATGACAAACCAGCTTTTAAGAAAACATATTCGTTCACATGCCCTTGAATATGTAAACAAACATTTTAATCCTGATCAATATTGTGTAAATTTTATCAACATGCTTAGATCACTTGGAGTGAAGGTTTAGCAATCAATCGAGTAATAGATAAAAATGTGTTAGTTTAAATCCCCAGCACTCCACGGAGCTTGCCGGGGTTGGATTTTTTAGATTTCGTTAGAAAGTTCTATTGAACCAATTAATATTTATTTTATAAAATAATTTGGTTTTAAGAACCAATTTAATATTTATTACATACGCTAAATATATAACAGCTGTGGCTGCCTCCTCGTTCCCACCATCGTAGACTATTTGGTTTATAATCGCTTTCATGGTGTTAGAGAGTTAAATTGGAATTTAAATCATGTTAGTGCTGTTACAGATTCCTAATCTTCCCTATGATGATCCAACATGGAATTATCTCTTAAATGGAATAACCTTAATGAATTAGATATCTCCCAACATAGCCCTTTTGTATAAAAGGTGTGTAAAAAAATAAATAAAAGAATAGCAATTAAATTTAACAATCGCTTGACATTAGACAGCGATCCAGACAACTTCCAATCAAGTGGACCTAAAAACCTTCTTTTGTTATGTTGTCTTAATTTCATTGCTGTGTTACACGCACTGCCTAAACTAACGATTTCATCTTAAGATCCTTTAATCTGCTGTAAATTCAACTCAATCACTCCTCTCTTTTACTCATCACTTTAGGAAACTTTTATACTTTCAGAAAAAAGGAAAAAAGAGTTCGTCCTCTTTGTAAATAATGAGAATTATGTGTCAGAAGAACGAACCCTATAAAATACCATAAAACCTCTATCTATTAAACTTTAAAGTCATGGCTACATATCACGCGGAATACGCAGCTGCGTTAAAGCTTTCAGGGCCAGTACGCGTTGGGGCAATCGCTACTGCACCTTCTGTACTAATAAACGCTTGGTAAATCCAAAATCCTGGGTTTGGCGGTCTGTAGTCAGCTCCGGTTACAGTGATGATTCTTCTATTAAGAGCTCTTACCGCACCAGCAGCGATTGGTTGTTCAACAGCCGAATAAACAAGAACAGCACCTGGTCCTACCCCTCTAAAAATGGAAATTCTAATTGGAACTGCAGCCGTTGCTAAAGAGCTAATGGCAACGGTTGCCGTAAATTGAATACGAAGATTCGCTCCTGCACCTGAAGTGTTAAGCCCTAATGTTCCAAAAAGTTCTGGAGTGGGGCCAACCGGAATTGCTGCCCCACCACTTGTACTGATGTTCTGTAAAATCTGTGCATCTAAAAATTCAACCTTAATAACACCTCCCTTCTATCGGTATATTTTATAATATAAAGAAAGGTAAATTTGGGAATGGACAAGTTATTCATTTTTAAAAAGGTAATATTTAATTTTGACCCTATTAAAAAAGATCTCCGAGAAAATAAAGCAAATTAGCCGTTACTATTAAACAATTAACAGAATAAGATGGATGGCAAGCATTTTTTTAAAGGGTGATAGAAATGTGTAATCAAACTGCAAGCGGAGCCTGTTCTGAGGCAGAAGGCTTTCAAACAAGTGCAACCGGCGTGGCTTCTCATGCTGAGGGCTCTACTACACTTGCGGAAGGAACAGCATCACATGCGGAAGGGTTTAAAACGAATGCAAGGGGAGGTTCCTCACACACGGAAGGGTCAAATACGGTGGCAGAGGGTTCTGCTTCTCATGCAGAGGGGTATTTTACAAGAGCAAGTGCAAATACAGCACATGCTGAAGGCAGTGGATCTTTAGCCTCCGGTTATGCCTCGCATGCAGAGGGCTCGAGTACACGAGCATTGAATTTATATGCGCATGCAGAAGGAAAACTGACAACTGCCTCTGGCATTGCGTCCCATGCTGAGGGGGAAAATACCATTGCCAGTGGACTGGTCTCTCATGCAGAAGGACAGGGTACAAGTGCTCAGGGGGAATCTTCACATGCAGAAGGCGATACGACTCAAGCCACCGGAAGAGCGTCTCATGCAGAAGGAAACTTGACAATGGCTAGCGGTATTTTTGCTCATGCGGAAGGGCAGCGCACCGTTGCTTCTGGTGATCTTTCCCATGCAGAAGGAAACCAAACTCAAGCGATTGGACAAAATTCTCATGCGGAAGGGGCTCTCAACATCGCAAGCGGTTTTACTTCTCACGCCGAGGGAGTAAACACGGTAGCCTCTGGATCTTTTTCTCATACGGAGGGACAATCGACAAACGCAAACTTTTTAGAAGGCGTTCATGTTATGGGGCAATTTGGTTCTGCAAATGAGCTACCCTATTCCTGGTACCTGGCTAATGGTACGGATGCCTCTACGCCGGGATTAGCCGCGAAAATATTAAGTAACGGAAATGTCAAAATAGACGGTACTGTCACTACCCCTGCAGCAGATTATGCAGAAATGTTTGAAACGACAGACGGGAATCCTATTGAATTCGGCTACTTCGTCACATTGGCAGAGGATAAGGTTCGGATAGCAAATGGACAAGATGATTATATTCTTGGAATCACAAGTGCAAAGCCTGCTTTCTTGGCGGATAGCGGAGAGCTAAGATGGAAACACAAGTATATAACGACGGAGTGGGGAGAAATATTATACGAAGACATCATAGTTCCTCCGATAATGGACAATTCCGGGAATGTAATCGTACCTCAGAGAACAGATCGTAGGCCGGTATTGAACCCTGCTTGGGACGCTTCCCGGGATTACTTGCCCCGCAGCCGCAGACCTGAATGGATTGCAGTTGGGCTATTAGGGAAATTGTTGGTAAGAGATAATGGCCTATGTAAAAGCAACGGATTCTGCCAACCGAATGACCAGGGAATTGCCGTACCTTCTAATGTCGGATACCGTGTCTTAAAGCGTACCGCCCCTAACCAGATTTTAATTTTGTTTAGATAATAATACACCCAAACCGCTGAAGCACAGATAAAAAGCTGGAACAAATAACTGTTTCAGCTTTGTTTCATTATGCTCCTTGACAAAAGTGGTCGTAGACTATCTTTGAAAGAACTCTATTCTTTTTGCTACACCAGTACCTATACAGAAGAATTAAGTGGCTATAAGAAAACTAACCTCCCTCTATAAAGAAAACGGTTATCTTCAAATATCTCTTGTTTTCTCATGTTCTCTATTTGATTCAATTTTATTATTAACAGTGGGGTTGGTGTATACTTACATATCCAAGTGCCCCATGAATTCCTATGTGATTAAACCAGTGAACGTAGTCATGTACCGTCTAACAAATCCTTTAGTGATGTTATTATCTAAAAATTCTACAACAGTATCCCTTTACAACTGCCCATATGGTTTTAAAAGGAAAACCTTTTATATATACTGGAACCCTCTATTTTGTCCTCTCATATTGTAGGTTAGAAACTTTATTAGATAAGCCAACAATTTGATAGCTCATTTTTTACTTTTATTTGTCTATTTAAGAAATTGTTCTAAAGGAGAGTTTTTTTTGAAAAGGCTAATAATTCTTGTTTTGATTGGATTGGTAGCACAGTTAGTAGACGGTTCCTTAGGTATGGCCTATGGAGTTACCTCAACCTCATTATTACTTATGTTTGGTATTGCACCTGCTGTAGCCTCTGCTTCTGTTCACATGGCAGAAGTAGTTACTACCGCTGCATCGGGAATTTCACACATTCGATTTGGAAACGTGGATAAACATGTTGTCTATAATTTAATTATACCTGGTTCTATTGGGGCTTTTATTGGTGCCTGTTTTTTAGGCAGTATCCCTGGTGACATCGTTAAACCCTATGTTTCCTTTTTTCTGTTAATGTTAGGTGTCTATGTCATTTATCGTTTCCTGTTTAATTTTAATCCTTCCAAACAATTTTCAAATAAGAAACTGGGGAAAAAGCACTTTGTACCTCTTGGCTTTATTGCTGGATTCTTTGATTCCACAGGAGGTGGAGGATGGGGTCCAATCGCAACACCTGTATTACTAACAAGCAACACGATGGAACCAAGAAAAGTAATTGGGTCAGTAGATACAAGTGAATTTGCAATTGCTGTATCATCTACACTAGGCTTTCTTTTAACCTTAGGATGGACAAATATTAATATTCAATGGGTAGTTGTATTAATGATTGGTGGTATTATTGCTGCTCCAATTGCTGCTTGGTTAGTCAAGATAATACCCACCAACCTTTTAGGAACTCTTGTCGGTGGAATTATTATCTTAACTAATATCAGAACTTTATTAGGAGTTTTCGATGTCTCTCATACAATAAGTCTATTTACTTATGTAGTGCTTGCCATTTTTTGGGTAGTTGCTTTGATTAATGTAATTATGAAGATAAGAAAGAGTAGCTGTAACAACCAGGATTAAAAGTAAGACCATAGAGAGTACTTAAGTTTTACTCAGTCATTATATAAATCCAGTGCTAGGGTTCGATGGATTTTTACCCATTCATAATACAAACTTGTCTGTCTAATGTTATCATGAGGTATGGCTTCTTGGCATGTTCTATGTTTTTTTAAGTTAAAGACCGGCCAGGCTGGAGCAACACTCTAGGCATATTTAATATTAAAAAAATGATTAGTTTGTCCATATCAATTTTAAAATTAAAACGTAATATAACAACAAAAGCGATTC
>JAPSKD010000390.1 GCA_031177865.1 Bacillus sp. (in: firmicutes)
CTCTGAAAAAATACCCGGTATATCCGGTTTCCACAATTCTTTTTAATATAAGGTTATTATTATTCCGTTTATTGATGGTTGAGCAAGGATACCGGCCTTGAGATACCTGCAGGACAGCCTCCCCAATTTGAAAAACATCTCCAATACAAACCTGATCTTCCTTCATGCCAATAGGGGTTAAATTCTCCCCGAATGCAGAGGGTGTTAATGTCTTACCAAATACACTTTCCCAATGAGCATAATGTTCGAAGGGATATACGCAGACAACACGCTCTGAACCACCATGGTATTCAGGATTCGCCACCTGGTCGCCAGTAATTTGATGAAAGCCGACAAAAAGCTCTTCACATTGTTCTTTCCAGATTCCGGACTCGTAAGCCTCATCTTTATAAACCATATTTTTAGGCAATCCCTTGCTTAAATAAATAATTTCTCTATTGTGCAAAGCTTTCTTCGCCTCCTTATACTCTATTTTACTACAAAATAAAGAAACCCTCATAACTGAAGGCTTCTTAAGTAAGGCTAAAGACTCGCTGTGTGATGGTTGGCAGAATAATTTCGATTGTCGTTCCTTCATTTACTTCACTATCAATCGTTAATTGACCATTATGGCTTTCAATAATTTTATAACATGTCATAAGCCCGAGACCCGTTCCCTTTTCTTTTGTTGTATAAAAGGGTTCACCGAGGGTAGGAATTCGGTCCTTTGGAATACCTATTCCCTGATCGATAATTTGGATGGCAATTTTCCCTTCTTCCTTTGTCTTCACCTTTACATCTATATTCCCACCGCTAGGCATAGCTTCTATGGCGTTCTTTAGTAAATTTATAAAAACCTGCTTTAATTGGTTTTCTTCACAGCTTAGCTTGGGTAAATTGCATTCAAATTCTACGAAGATTTGGACATTGTTTAAGATAGATTGCGTATTAATTAGGGTTACAACATCTTTAATTAATTCCTTCACATCTTTTTCGGCAAAAACAGCAGCGGTTGGTTTTGCGAGTACAAGAAATTCTCCGACAATATTATTGATTCGGTCAAGCTCAGATAGCACAATATCATAGTATTCCGCCTGATGTGTCTCGCTTTTGAATAATTGAATGAAGCCTTTTATAGAGGTGAGTGGATTGCGGATTTCATGGGCTATTCCTGCAGCCATTTGACCGAGAAGCGCCAATTTTTCAGATTTTTGCAGGAGTAGTTCTGTTTGTTCTTTTCTTGCTGTGATATCTTTTCCGATTGATAATACAGCTTCTTTTCCGCCATATGTAATGAACATGGATGAGCCTTCAAAAACAAATGCCGAACCATCCAATTTTATAAATTTGTATTCAATATTGTTTAATGGCTGTTTCTCTTTTTTTACTTGATTCAGGCGTTCGATTAGTCGTTCTTTATATTCTGGAAAAACATAATTATAGATAGAAGTTCCTATTACTTCTTCCTTCTGCTTTGCACCAATCATCGTTAGGGCTTCCTTATTTACATAGATGACCCTATTATCTTGGTGAATAATGACTGATTTTGGCAATGAATCTATTAATAGTCTATAGCTTTCTTCACTATCACGCGTTTTTTTTCCAAAGAAACGTACCCGGTCATATTGCCACCCAACCAGCCAGGCAATCCCTGTAAAAATTAGAAAGTCTACGGTAAAAAAACGCTCATGCTTCACAATGGTTTGGAAGCTGGAAAATAAAATCGATATTAACACTAGAGTAATTTGCCCTAATCTATTCATACATTTTCCTCTAATTATCTGAATTTGCTATTATCATATCACGATTCATATAAAGTTAATAGAAAATTAGTATAAAAGGCTTATTAATAATGTAGGGGAGTGAAAACAAAAGCCTAGCTTTTGGCTGGATTTTGTTAGCGTTTTCGATATCTTTTTACGCTTCGGCCATTCTTCGATAGATATTTAAGATTGACTGACCAAAGGTGGTACCAGGTACAGCCCATTTTCCGTTTAAGGCGGCCCATGTTGTGGCGATTTGTTTAGCGGAGAGCTGGGTAGGACCTAAAATTGAGGATGGATTAAGATCAATAGCGCGGGGACTTGATACTGTTTGAAGTCGGGTTGGAACCAACGTTTTCGGTTAGGATGAAAGCATTTATTCCTGTCTTTGCCTTTATTTCATTTACTCGTTTTTCCGCATTTTCCCTGGTTGAAAAGGCGTCTGCTTGTACCCGGAACCAGGTTCCACCAGAAATAATGGTAGATACGATGAAGGATTGGATCCCCTTTGGACGTAGGAAGGCTACTCGTTCCTGTGCATTTTCCCTAGACTTGAAAGAGCCGGCAAATACTTTGTGCATTTCATCAACTCCATAATTAATCTTCTTTTTATTTTATGAGAAGAAGACAAGGGTGTCGAAGGACAACAGCCTTTAACAGTAGAAAAACCCCCTGATGGAGGTTTATTTCAAGTCCCGGTCTTAACGGTTCCTTTAATAGGAATCCTTTTTTGCTGTTGCGTTAAAAAGAAAAACACACCAAGAAGCACGAGCAGTCCACCGGCAATTTGCCAGCTGGCAAGGTGTTCATTTAATAAAATGACTGCCAATATTGTGGCACCCACAGGTTCACCTAAAATACTCATTGAAATCGTTGTAGCATTAACATAGTTTAAGAGCCAGTTATTGATGATGTGACTAATCGTCGGAACGGTGGCAAGCAAGAGGAAAATTCCCCATTCCTTTGCGGGATAGCCACTAAATGAGACATTTGTACTAACGTTGTAGATGGATAGTACGATGGCGGCAATGAAAAACACACTAAAACTATAAATCCAATGAGAAACTTTTTTTACAATACTTTGACCAATCATTAAGTAAACGACGACCGCAATTACACTCAAGAAGGAAAGGATATCCCCAAGGATGGCGTCCTGACTCAAAGCAAAGTCACCCCGGCCAATCATCATCGCACCGATGATGGCAATTCCCATCGTCATCAATGCCGAAGCTGTTGTTCGTTCCTTAAAAAAGAAGTACCCGCCAATCAAAGACACAATCGGCTGCAGGGCAAGTATGATGGTCGAGCTTGCGACGGTAGTTAATTTTAACGAACCGAACCAAAGGACAAAATGCAAGGCTAAAAACAGACCTGAAAAAAATAAAAAAACCCAATCACTTCTGGTTATTTTTTTAAATTCTTCGCGGTTTTTCCAAACGATCGGAAGCATTAATAGACTTGCAAATATCATGCGATACATACTTAAAATCGAAGCAGGTGCGTCGGACCATTTTACAAATATTGCTGAAAACGATATCGCAATAATAGAAATCGTAAGCGGTAAGACTATAGATCTGGAGTTATCTTGATGGTTCATTTCTATCCTCTTTTCATGTATATATAAATGAATAGTACCATAAATGCTGCTCTGGCAGATACTAACAAAACTCACCAGCCGTACAAAGAGTATACCTCACATGCAAGTTGCCCTAGAGCATCTAACCATTATAAAAAAACGTCAAGCCCTGGGGTTTGACGTTTTTTTTAAAAGTATTTAATTGTTTGTAGATAGCTCTTGGACACGGTTTTGTTTCGATTCCAATGAGTCCATGAACCGTTTGATTCGTTGCATTGCTTCTTGGAGTTGTTCCATAGAAGTGGCATAGGAGCATCTGATATACCCTTCGCCACTCTCGCCAAAAGCACTGCCAGGAACAACGGCTACTTTTTCTGCAAGTAAAAGCTCTTCGGCAAATTGTTCTGAGGTCATGCCAGTACTTTTAATAGAAGGGAAGACATAGAAAGCTCCGCCTGGAGTGTGACAGTCCAACCCGATATTGTTTAACGATTGAACGATGTAATTCCGTCTTCTACGGTAACTTCTTCTCATGCTTTCCACTTCGTGATACGTATTTCGTAAAGCCTCGATGGCACCGTGCTGCAGCATATGTGGTGCACACATCGTAGTGTATTGTAAAATTTTCACCATTTGCTCTGTAAATGGCTTAGGAGCGGCTAAGAAACCTAGTCGCCAGCCTGTCATCGCAAATCCTTTGGAGAAGCCGTTGATCAGGATGGTTCGTTCATACATACCTTCAATCGATGAAAAGCTTGTATATTCATCATCATAGGTCAATTCTGCATAGATTTCATCGGAGACAACAAGTAAGTCGTGTTTTTCTACCACCCGTGAAATTTTTGTAAGTTCCTCTTTGTTTAAATAGGTGCCAGTCGGATTGTTTGGTGAACATAGTAAAATGGCTTTTGTTTTACTAGTTATCGCATTTTCGATTTGCTCCGGTGTAAGCTTGAAGCCATTACTTGGGTGTGTTGAGACTGGTATTGGCTTACCGCCTGCCAAGGTAACTAACGGAGCATATGAAACGAAA
>JAPSKD010000391.1 GCA_031177865.1 Bacillus sp. (in: firmicutes)
ATTCCTGGTTGCGCACCATACGATTCCTTTTGCCCTCACAATTTCTTCTGGCATTTCTTCCACCCAGCGATTAAATCTTTCAGAATGAAATGGGACGGAACTTCTATAAACGAAGGAGCTGATTCCATATTCTTCCGTTTCCGGAGTATGCTCAGGCGCTTCCAATTCTTTAAGCCAACCGGCAGATTCACTTGCGGCTTCAAAATTAAACAAACCTGTATTTAAAATCTCTGGTGGGCGGACCTTCCCATTTATTGAACGATGAAATTTCGCTGTAGGCTGTAACTTTCTTAAAAAAACCTCCAGCTGAATTAATTGTTCCTCTTCAAGCAAATCGCATTTATTAAGGATCAAGACATCACAAAACTCAATTTGGTCTATTAACAAGTCTGCAACACTTCTTTCATCCTCTTCACCTACAGCCTGGTTTCTTTCCAGAAGGAGATCTCCTGAGGCAAAGTCATGCCAAAACCTGTTTGCATCAACAACTGTAACCATTGTATCGAGTTTACAATGTTTTGTAAGATCAATCCCCAACTCTTCATCTATGTAAGAAAAAGTTTGTGCAACGGGTACTGGTTCACTTATACCTGTTGATTCAATCACAATATAATCAATATTTCCAATCTCGACAAGTCGTTCCACTTCTTTTAAAAGGTCTTCTCTTAATGTACAGCAAATACATCCATTTGATAGTTCTACAAGCTTTTCTTCCGTTCTGTTTAACCCCCCTCCCTGTTTTACCAATTCTGCATCCACATTAATTTCACTCATGTCATTGACAATAACTGCAACTCTTAATCCATCTCGGTTCTGAAGTATATGGTTTAGTAAAGTGGTCTTCCCTGCTCCTAAATATCCGCTTAAAACAGTTACAGGAATTCTTGTGTCTTTCATGATCATTCTCCCTTCCGTTATTTACAAATAATAATCATTACGATTTATACTTTATACATAGTTTAATTAACTTGAAATTACTCAGGTAGTAAAGGGCATTTATAACTTTGCTATTTTCTTACTTAGTTTCTCTGTGTGTCGTGTAGCGTTTCAACCGAGGAGAATATTTCTTTAGTTCGAGTCTTTCCGGATCATTCCGCTTGTTCTTTGTTGTAATATAATTTCTGTCGCCAGTTTCTGTACATTGCAAGGTAATTTTTACACGCATCTTACTTTCCTCCTAATTTTTCGTTTTCAAATCAAAATGATTACGATTTGCACTTTATCCCATTTTCGTTTTAATGTCAAGGGATAGAAAGATAACTTCTTGCTCAAAAAAAATAAATCGAAATGATTCCTAAATTCATTTACAAACGCATAAATTTATTTTAGAATATAAAACGTAACAATTTCGTTTTATCACATTCTATAAAAATTTAAATATATTAAGGGAGTAATTCTATGAAAATATCTACACTTTTGTCTACCTCTTTTCTAACTTTAAGCCTTTTGTTAACAGGTTGTGGACCCAAAGAAGTTGTAAAAACCGGAGAAAATAAAGAGAAAGACTCTCTATCAGTCTATACCACCATTTATCCGCTTCAAGATTTCACTAATAAAATTGGCGGAAGTTACGTTGAAGTAAAAAGTATTTATCCTCCAAACGTGGATGCCCATTCCTTTGAGCCATCTACTAAAGACATGATTGCACTTGCCAATTCGGATTTATTTATCTATACAGGAGTTGGAATTGAAGGGTTTGCAGAAGAAGCTGCTGAAGCCTTGAAAAAGGAAAATGTTGAAATTCTTCAAGCAGCTGAAGGAATTAACCTCATTGAATCCACTCATTCTGAGGAGGAACACCATGAAGAGGATAGTACACATACGGAGGAACATGCTGACGAAGGTGAAACCGGCGAGCCTGCTCATACGGAAGAAGAACATGAACATGGAGACGTGGATCCTCATGTATGGTTAGATCCCTTACTTTCTATTGACCTAGCAAACAATATCAAAAATTCTTTGAGTAAGTTAATGCCTGAACATGCATCTGAGTTTGAAGCAAATTTCAATCAATTAAAAAGTGATCTCGAAAAATTGGATCAAGAATTTAAGCAAACAGTCGAGGGCTCGAAAACGAAACATATATTAGTAGCTCATGCTGCCTATGGCTATTGGGAAAAGCGGTATGGCATACTAGAAATTCCTATCTCAGGGCTATCACCAACTCAGGAGCCTTCCCAAAAAGAATTGCAAGAAATCATTACTGAGTCAACAGAACACAGCATTCGGTATGTCATTTTTGAGCAGAATGTATCTCCAAAGGTAGCAGAAGTCATCCAAAAGGAAATAGGGGCAGAATCTCTTACTCTTCATAATCTGGAGGCTTTAACAGAGGACGATATCGAGCAAAAAGAAGATTACTTCAGCATTATGAGACAAAACTTAGCAACCATCAAGACTGCTTTGAACGATTAACAACAAATCAAATCAACTACACCTTTGTCCTCTTACATCCCTGCCTACTTTCTTGCGGCAGGGATTTTCTATAAAAACTATTATTTAATTTACTCATACTCTATTAAATGTGAAATATATTTATGGAGAACACAAAATGACTGAAATATAATCAGGAGGTATATATGATTCGCATTCTTCGAAGTAATATTATCGATATTACAGGTTTTTTCATGATTGGACTTGCTCTTCTACTTCTGTCTTTCAGCACAGAATTTAAACTTCCATTGACTCTTCCATCGTCTCTATTAAATCTAAACACCATATTTCTCAGTATTTTAATAGAAGCCCTTCCTTTTGTTTTAATAGGGGTTCTCATTGCAGGTTTTATTCAAATCTTTGTTACCGAGGATCATATCCAAAGATGGATTCCTAAAAACAGAGTAATGGCTGTCATTGTGAGTTGTATTGTAGGTGCACTTTTTCCTGCCTGTGAATGTGGAATCGTTCCAATCGTACGCAGGCTTATAGCGAAAGGAGTCCCCATTCATGCAGCAATTGGCTTTATGTTAACAGGTCCCCTTATCAACCCTGTTGTCATTGCCTCTACATACATGGCATTTGGAAACAGTGTGAAAATGGCTGGATTGCGAATGGGTTTAGGTTTTCTTATTGCCCTTTTAGTGGCTTTTTCCGTAAGTAGGTTATTTAAAGGAAACCAACTAAAAGCAGCTATACAGTCACAATCCTCCCATTCACAAACGAAACAACAATCCTTTACGAATCGATTTTGGTCCATGCTGACACATTCGATTGATGAATTTTTTGATATGGGAAAATATCTTGTAATAGGAGCATTTATTGCTGCTTCTGTACAAACCTATATGCCAGCTAAAGCTTTATTAGAAACTGGAAGTGGTCCCGCCTCCTCGTTACTTGTCATGATGGGGATGGCTTACATTTTATCCCTTTGTTCTGAGGCTGACGCTTTTATAGGTGCTTCCTTCAGCAGCATATTTCCTTCCACCTCCATCCTTGGCTTTTTAATTTTCGGACCAATGATGGACTTAAAAAATACGATTATGATGCTTAGCGTATTTCGAATGAGGTTTGTTATGGTTGTGTTGGCATTAATCATTTCAATGGTCTTTTTTACATTAATGCTGTTACAGAACTTTATTTAAGGAGGAAAAGGCATGCGATTCCATTTTCAGCAGGCGTTTAGAGCATTTATTTTACTAGCTTTTTCAACCATGCTCTTCAAGCTGCATCATACCGGGGATATTTCCAAGTTTATTAATCCAAAATATGAAGTATTAAGCCAAATAGCTTCTATCATTTTTTTGATTTTATTTTTTATCCAAGTTACTAGAGTATGGTCAACTCAGAAAAACCGTCACAATCATTGCCATCACGATGACCATTCCTGTCACCACGATCATGGACATGCTCCATTAAATACAAAAAAATTAATCGGCTATTTAATCATCATTTTTCCCTTGGTAACAGGGTTCATCCTTTCTCCCAAGGTGCTCGATGCCTCGATAGCCGATAAAAAAGGTGCCATGCTGATTTTGTCTAACCAAAAACAAACATCTCTAAAAGAAAAAAACACGTTAGGCGGCGAAACGTCTCTACAAAAGGATGAAAAAAATATAAACAGTCAGGAAGAAATCTCTGGTTTTGATGGTCCTGCAGATCCTATTAATTTGGAAAATGAAAAGATAATTTCGGAGGAAGAATATAATGAGATGGTTAAACAGTTAGAACTAAAAAACACGATTGAGATGAACGATTACGTTTATGCCGCTTTTTACGATGAGATAGGAATGGATGTTGGTAAATATAAAGGAAAACAAATCAAATTAAAAGGCTTTGTTTATAAAGAAAAGGAATTATCCCAAAACCAGCTTGTCATTTCTAGGTTTTTAATCACCCATTGTGTTGCTGATGCCAG
>JAPSKD010000392.1 GCA_031177865.1 Bacillus sp. (in: firmicutes)
GATGATAAAACATTAATATATCCCGAATACAAGGGGAATGGTGTTATGGCAAGTTTAGGAAACATCTTTGAAAATCCCCATATCGGATTAATGTTTATAGATTTTTTTGAGCATCATATTGGGTTACATGTTAATGGTAAAGCTTCTATTATAGAAAATGGACAATTAGCCTCATTAAAAATGACAGAAAAGATAATGAATGAAATTAAAGAAAAAGAAGGAAATAGACCAGAACGCTGGGTTATTATCAAAGTTGATGAAGCTTATATTCACTGTTCGAAACATATCCCAAAGCTAAAACAGATGGACAAAAAAATATATTGGGGAACTGATGATGAAAAAGAAAAGGGTGGGGATTTCTTCAAAGCAAAAAAAAGTAAAAATGATTAAAAATGATATTCAACTATCGAGTCGTTTCTACAATAAGTGGAGACGCTTTTTTACTAACAGTCAGGTTAATGAAAGAAGATAAATATAGGAAAAGCCCTATAAGGGCTTATACATTTTCATAAAAAGTTATATTACATCAAAGATGTTGCAGAAAAATAACTTTTATAATGCAAGGATCTTGATTTATGAAAATACTGCAATTCAGCATATTGGTAGTATTTTGAGTGGTTATTTGTATTTGCCATTTTTAGGCGTTCATAATGGATTTCCAGTGCAGAGTGCTTTAAAAAATTCTGTTGAGCGGTAATTAATTGATTTGCGGGCAATTGTCTCCAAGGGTTCATGACTGGATTACCTCCTTTTTAAATTCATTTTGTGAATAAAAGTTATTGGATAATAAAAAAGACTACCTTCTTGGTAGCCTTTAAGTCGAGATACAATCACATTAAATTAATGTTAAGAGTGAACCGCCAATTGCTCCTGTCACCACAATTACCCAAGGGGGCAATTTCCAGTACTCTAACATACTAAATAAGATTGCAGCAAAAGCAAAGTCAATGGGAGCTAGGATGGAACTGGTCCATATAGGATGGTAAAACGCAGCAATTAATATCCCAACAACTGCGGCATTAACTCCCATCAATGCTCCTTTGATTTTTGGGTTACGACGCAAAGAATCCCAAAAAGGTAATGAACCAAGGATGAGGAGGAATGCAGGTAAGAAAATTGCAATTGTAGCTAATAAACCGCCTTGCCAACCATTCATAACTGCTCCAAGGTATGCAGCAAATGTAAATAAAGGACCAGGAACAGCTTGTGCAGCACCATAGCCAGCAAGGAATGCTTCTTCACTTAACCATCCAGTGGGTACAAATTCCCGTTCAAGTAACGGTAAAACTACATGACCACCACCGAACACTAAGGAACCTGAACGGTAAAAACTATCAAACAATGCAATCCAACTTAGAGAGGTAACTTCTCTCAAAATAGGTAAAAGGAAAAGTAAACCAAAAAATAAAATTAAACAAATAATGGCAAAACCTTTCGAAATTGGAAAATGTATTTCTACATCATTGTTTTCAGTATGTTGTCTATAAAGAAGGAAGCCAAAGATTGCAGATATAACTATAACGCCAACTTGAGTAAATGCTGTTTGCCACAAAAGCGTTCCAACTAATGCAAATAAAGCAATCGCTTTTCTTTTTAAATCAGGAGTAAGATTTTTCGCCATCCCCAATATAGCATGTGCGACAACCGCCACTGCTACAATTTTTAACCCATGTATCCAGCCTGCATTTCCAACATCTAGTCCTTGAAGAATTAGTGCAAAGATAATAAGTGCGATAACAGAGGGAAGTGTAAATCCAATAAAGGATACAATACCTCCTAAAATACCAGCCCTCATAACTCCTATACCAATGCCTACTTGGCTACTCGCTGGACCAGGTAAGAACTGACATAAAGCTACTAAATCAGCATAACTTTTTTCATCCATCCACTTTCTTCTTCGGATATATTCATTATGAAAGTAGCCTAGGTGTGCAATCGGTCCGCCAAATGAAGTTAGACCTAACTTAGTTGAAACCAAAAGAATTTCTAGAAGAGCCTTAAAACCGCTGTTCTCATTATTTTGTTTCATTGTATTCTCCCTTAATCGTTAATCTTTAATTTCTTTAAAAAGTTCATATGCCTTATTCCTTGCTTCGTTCAAAACGATATTTCCTTTTTCGGTGGTTGTATAATACTTTCTAATTTTTCCATCTACGTTCCTTTCTTCTTTTACAAGGAGTCCATCTGACTCCATTGAGTGAAGAATAGGATAGAGGGTACCTGAGCTGATGTTATAACCATGTTCTCTAAGTTCTTCGAGCATCCATACGCCAAAAATGGGATGTTCCTTTGCATGATGTAAAATGTGTATCTGAATAAAACCTAGAAATAATTTCCGAAGAACTTTATCTTCCAATTTTTCACCCCCAATGAAATACCCAATATTGAATTTCAATATCGATTTCCGATACTGGTGGCGTACCAATAGAATATTATTATTTCCAAAGTGAAACAAGTAAATTTACACTATCTTTACATTGTCTTTTCCACTATTCCACTAAAGTTGTTCTAAAAATTTGCTTGTGTTTTTTATGGGGGAAAGTTGCAACTAAGTAATGCTTATTATAAAAATGAATCCAAATAATTAGTGGTTGTTTCCATTATTTTGGTTTATAAGACGACCCCCCGGCGGCATGATGTAATCATACATACAAATAGATGCCCCCTTTTTTACTTGGAGGCACCCTGTTTCTTTGATTACATTCTGACCACGAAACATCTAGAACTGTATATTATTAAGGTATTTGGTTTATTGTTTCATATTTCGGAACTCCAACCAAGGAAAATTCAGCCCGTCTAGTTTAGCTTTTTAATCATTTATTAAAATAATCTTAGGCTGAAAATTTCATGAGTAAAAGAAAAATACACTTTAACCCCGTGCTACATGTGTTTTTGTGCGGTAAATATCCGTGCCGATTTCGTGCCGAAATAAATTTATTCTGTATTATACTCTATTTATACGAAATTGCTTTAAATCAAGGTTTATCCGTGTTTTTTATAAATTATTTCGTTCAGTTAAAGCAAAATTAATCAAGTTTGAGATGGAAGGTTCTATCGGTTAAACCTCTACAGGAGACGAACTTTGAAGTTCGTCTCCTTTTTTATAAGCCGCCGGCAACAAAACAACATAAGAGTTAACGATGAAATATTTTTACCCTTTTGACCTATACAAAAGTGAATGTCAGTTCATTTAATATACTAAGGGAGATGATAATAATGGTGAAAATTATGTTAGATCCTGGGCACGATAGTAACACACCTGGAAAACGTGCTATAGATGGCAGTATGCGAGAATTTGAGTTTAACAAGGCAACCGCTATTCATACAGCCAACCTTCTTACTCAATATAATGGAGTAGAGGTATTCTTCTCTCACGATTTGAACGATGGTATTGATACTAGTCTGAATGCACGTGCAGACTTAGCCAACCGTTTACAAGTGAATTGTTTGGTAAGCATCCATGCAAACGCGGGAGCAGCTTCTGCAAGAGGGATAGAAACCTATATTTACCTAAATACACCTACAAGCACCTATAATTTGGCAAGAATGATTCATGACCATACGATAAATATTACAGGCATGCCCAATCGCGGGGTGAAGCGCGCTGACTTTGCTATCTTACGTGAAACCAACATGGACGCACTTTTAATTGAATGTGGGTTTATGACCAATAATGAGGATTTAGCATTGCTTAAATCTGATGAATACCGAAGGAAATGTGCACAAGGTATCGTCAATGGTTTAGTTCAATTTTACGGTTTGACTAAGAAACCAGAACCAGCAGGACCGCCTGGACCTTCTGTTGTGTATGAAGCACATGTGGAAAGCATAGGCTGGCAAGGACCAAAGAGGAATGGAGAAACAGCTGGAACGACAGGCAGGTCCTTAAGGCTTGAGGCATTAACGGTAAGATTAGAAAATTCTAATGCAAGGTTAGAAATGGAAGGCCACGTTGAAAATAAAGGCTGGACGACAGTAAGAACAAATGGTGAAATTTTTGGAACTGTAGGGGAAGGATTGCGCTTAGAAGCAATTAAAATAAAGAGTGACCAACATACTGTTTTATATAGGGTACATGTACAGAACATTGGCTGGACGGATTGGAAGGAAAACGGTGAAGTAGCAGGTACCACAGGGCAAGGGTTACGGATTGAAGCGGTTGAGATTAAACTAGCTTAAAAAGAAAAGACATTGAGGAAAATCGGTTGGTCCATTTGCTATTTTGGCAGGTGGATTTTTTTGTATTAGTGCGATGAGAGCCCGAGAACCTGATGAAAAAGGAAACACGGTCACTCATAAGGTCGATAAGGAAATACAGGCTCCAAAAATACGTTT
>JAPSKD010000393.1 GCA_031177865.1 Bacillus sp. (in: firmicutes)
TTCCTTTATAATGAAAAGTTTCCTGCAGTGACGATACGATGATAGACATTGCCGCCAACTAAACCATCAACACTTTCCCAAGGCCCATCATGGAGCAAGCGTTCCTCCTCTAATTCTTCAATAGAAGAAATCCTGCCCTCCAGCCATTCTTCAATCCGATATTTTACCGAGTCAATCCGAGTTATGACGCCGCCATATCGAATATCGATGACCTCCCAGCCAAACGGCTTATAGGCTGCAAACCATACTTTTCGGTGCTTTTGACGTAATAGGTCCACATTGGTTTGAACCCAATCCAGCTTTGAGAGGAATGATCTCATTTGCTCATAATCTTTTTGATCGTAAACTTCCTTTAGCTTTATTCCGATTTCTGCCTTCACGCTTAAAACCCTTGCCATTTGCTCATAAAAGTCAAATAGATTTTTCCATTTTGGATTTTTATGTCCGGCCCTTTCAATCTCAGGGATTAGTTTTTCATAATGCTCTCCTAAGGACAATCCTTTACTATTTTCATCGTATAAACCGATTAATATATCCTGATACAGTAACACTTTTGAGGTCATCGATGAATTCATATTGTCCTTCATGACACCAGGTGTTTCATCCAGCTTTTTCAAGACCATAAAGTCATCAAAGTTTCCTTCTCCACAGAAAGCATAGCGCTCAGCTGTTTGTTCTAAGGTAACTTCCTTTTGATAGGTGTGCTCTGCAAATAATTGTAGGATTGGTAAGGATGTAGAGAATGGCGTTTCCGCTCCATTGTCACCCCACAACGTTACAAACACTTCTTTTATGCCCTCTTTTTTACATGCAGCCATAGCGGCTTCCGTCGTCACAATGGCTTTCCCGTAGTTAGGAACGATTCCATTCCATGTCCACGCACCGCCAGCAAAAATGGGAGTCCGACCCAGCTGCTTATGGTGTTGAAAATCTTTTTCATAGACTTCCTGCTCTTTCCGATAATAATTCCAATAGACAAGCTCAACATCAGGGATGGAAGCCAGTATATCTTCACGAATTTTTCCGTTTTCATCTCGATATTTGCTGTCTTCCGAAAACAACGGGAAGTACATATCGCTCCAAATAATCGGTTTTAGACCATACTTTTCCGTAAAAGAAACAACCTCTTGCAAATGCCTGTTCATGATATCAATATGATTCTGATAGCCATGTTTTTCTAAATACTTTCCTAAGCCAAGCTGGAACGTCTCATCCATACCGATATGTATTCGTTTTGTCCTGAAGGGTTCCGAGGCTGCCCTAATACAGTTTTCCAAGAATTGATACGTCCCTGGTTCATCAACCAATAAAATATCGTCTGTGTCTTTAAAAGTAGAAGCATAATTCCATTTAAGCGCTTCCCGTAAATGACCCAGTGATTGAATACAAGGAATCATTTCAATCCCTAGTTTACTTGCATAGTCATCACACGCCTTTAACTCCTCAGTGGAATATCTTCCGCGCATATACCCAAAATAAGGATGTTCCTTAACCTCGTACGTATCCTCTGTATACAACATCAAAGTATCTAATCCCATTAGAGCCATTCTTCTCAGCAGCTTTTCTACCTCAGAAACGGTTGGGACCGCATTTCTAGACGCATCGAGCATTACACCGCTCATTTCAAACTGGGGTTCCTCTGACAAATCAAACTCGTTCTCTTTCCTATAATGTTCTAGGAATAATCCTAAACCGCGAAAAAAGTGAATTGGTTTTTCAAAGCAAATTTCTCCCTGCCCATTGTGATTCTTAACATGTAAGTGACCATCTTGCTTTATAACATGAATCGGATAGCCATCATCTGAAAGTTGAATAGATAAATTCTCCTCTACAAGCTTAAGCCCTTCCAGTATGGAGGTCACGTCTCCAGTGAAGTGTAGTTTCATCTTTCTTCCTCATTTCATTTCGTTTGTAAAAAAATAGGAGCTGAAGATTCTTAAGAATGAGATAATCTCTGCTCCAGCCGGTTAAACCGATTCAAGCTTACCCTCATCATCCAGTAGGCCGGTGCAACTCCAGTAATTAACGGAAGCAAGCCCGGAAACCTCATTAACAGCATCCCAATAACCACTAGACCTGCTCCAATCCATATTGCGGATGGCAGTCCTGTCAGGGTAAATAGAAACGATTGTTTTACATATTCTTTCGTTGAAAGTTCATAGTGGACATAAATGGAAAAAAAGTACCCAACAGCCAATAGCAGGACAAATACTAAAATATATAAGATGATTAAAAGAAAACTAGCAAAAATGCCTGTCATTAATTGCTCTACAATCCGAATATCGACAAAGAGAAAAAGGCCAATCCCGTAAAATATAAGGCCTATCCCATTGCTTCTCTTCCATTCTTGAAAGTACACCTTCTTAAACGTCTTCCATACAGGCAGATCACTTTCTTTCCTCAGCCATTTCCGCACAATGGTAAACAGGGCAACGGACGCTGGAAAAAAGCCAAAGACCCCAAACCCAAGAATGGTAAAGGCAATCCAATACAGATTGGCCAAGATTGCCCTCCAAATCCATTCACATACAACAATCATCCATGGAACTTTTTTCATTATCCATCACCCTTTCAAAGACTTCCTTTACAGGATTTAAGCTAAATTGATTTGGCTCTTCATTAATTGGTTATAAAGCGGACTTCCTTTGACTGCCTTACCCGTTAAACTTAAAACGAATTCACTAAACATTGTGTTTGCCCAAGCAAACCAGTCTCTTGTAAATTCTTCAGGGCAATCAGCATTAAAGCCTTCGTGCATAAAATTTGTGCTGCCGTCTGTTTGTTTAAAATAATCTAGAATTTCTTGTTTTTCTGCTTCACTGGTTGTGGTCATCCCTTGAATCGCGAGTGCTATATGCCAAATATAGTGATCGGGTGTGTGCGGACTTCCAATTCCATTTGCACATTTTCCTTCGTAATAATATGGATTATCCCTGCTTAAAAGGAAGGAACGTGTGTTTAAATAGGCCGTGTCGTCAAATGGAAGATAACCTAAGTACGGTGCTGCAAGAAGGCTCGGAACATTCGCATCATCCATTAAATTTACGCGCCCTTCTCCGTCCGTTTCGTAGACATACATATCTCCGTGAACAGGGTGATCCAACTTTGCAAATCGTTCAATCCCATTTTGAATTTCTTTTTGGAGCTTCAGGCATTCCCCTTTTAATGCTTCCGCTTTAAGAACATCACACATTTCCGCTGCATAGCCTAAGACGACTACTGCAAACATATTAGCCGGGACAAGATAGCCATATGTACAGGCATCATCACTAGGACGAAACGCACTCCAAGTCATCCCAGTCGGAACAACCCGCCCACCTTTACCATCCCGTATTAACGTATCGGATTGACGGCAATCACTCCGCTCAAAGCGATAAGAAGATTCATTTTCATGATCCTGCTCAGTCCGCCATACTTGAATAATCGTTTCCATTACTTGTTGGAACGTGTCATTTATATGAGAGGTACGTCCTGTCGATTTCCAAAACAGGTAGGCAAGCTGAATTGGATAGCATAAAGAGTCTATTTCGTACTTCCGCTCCCAGATATGCGGGGTCATCTCTGTCAGGTCCGTTTGATGTCCCTTGCCATTTGCACTTTCGTTGAAAGCATTGGCATAAGGGTCGTGCAGGATAAATGCAAAATGCTGGCGGATAACTCCTTCCAGGAAATCAGCCATTTCTTCATCTTCTTCAGCTGCCAGTAAATAAGGTCTTACCTGTGCGGCCGAATCCCTTAACCACATCGCAGGAATATCTCCAGTAATCACAAAAGTTTTGCCGTCTTCTTGTTTCTTCATCGTCGTGGTATACGTATTGATAAAACATTGCTCGAACATGAGCTGTAACTTTTTATCTTGTGGAAAAAATTCTTTTACGTGATCGATAAGTTTTTGCATGGATTTAGGAATTACTGTAGTCATTTTATCGCTCCTATCTTTTTTTATTAAAACCTAGTGTTAGAATTTCGTATTTTTCAGCGTCATAGGAATCTTGGATTTGATCAGTATTTTCTTCAAGAATAGTACTTTTATAGGAACAATAATTATGATCGATAAAGGCTTGAAGACTTACCTTTTCCCCGGTTGGATTAAACCATCGGATTATAACATCATCACGCTCTTCAGCCACTTTCATCGACGTCCAAACGAGTCCGTTGGATTCTGTTTTTACAAATTGATGTTTTCCGGGTAATGCACCTTCATGGACGTTTGTCTGAACAACCACGAGGGGGACTTTATATTGATAGGCATCGACAAATGCCTGTGATTGGATGACATCCTTTTCATGCGGCAGCACTTGCCATTCGGCCGT
>JAPSKD010000394.1 GCA_031177865.1 Bacillus sp. (in: firmicutes)
ACTGCGTTTACCTGATGGAAATTATGAGGCTCTCAACGCATGGTATAGTGGTACTTCCGTTCCATTGCGTGTTCAATTTAGTGTTGAAAATGGCCAATTACTTGTAAATAATGAAGCCGCTAATGAGTTGGTTTTAACACTTCCAGCAGGTGTAATAAATGGTGTCATCTTAGATAATGGTGAGCCGTTAACAAATACTGAAATTAATATTGAATACTATGCTGGTGAAGAGAGTTATTCACTATACACTACTTCTAATGAAAATGGAGAATTTACCTTCCGTTTATCTGATGGAGAATATTATGTTTCTCATATTTGGAGAGATAATCAAATTCCAGTACAAGAAGATCTGAAATTTAGTGTAGTAGATGGACAGTTAATTATTAATGGCCAGCCTGAGGAACAGCTAGTAGTGAATGCCCAACCGATTAGTGTAAAGGGTGTATTATTAGATGATTCCAATCCAGTAGTAGACACATATGTTAATGTGACAGGTGGACCAAATCACCGTTGGTATGAGAGTAAAACAAATGAAAATGGTCAATTTGCTCTTCGCTTACCTGATGGAGATTATGAAGTTCAGGATGTGTGGGATTCAGTATATGGCGAAAGTTATCCGGTTTATCAATCATTCAGTGTGAAAGACGGTTTGACATATGTTGATAATGTTCAAACAGATGAGCTTACTTTAACTCTACCTCCTTTCAGTTTACAAGCGGTTCTGATGGATGGAGACACACCTGTTTCCTATACTGAACTTTCAATTGAAAATATAAATAGTGGGCGCTGGTCATATGCTTACACTGATGAAAATGGTCAATTTTCACAACGTTTGCCAGACGGTGAATATGTTGTGAAAAATGTTTGGCATGATGATTATGGAAGAATTCCTTTAAACAGTTCGTTTAGCATAATAGATGGAGTGATACAAGTTTCTGGAGAAACAGTAGAGACTCTGGTTATTTCTTTACCAGAAGCAACACAAACAGGAATTATAATGGACATGGGCTCTCCAATCTCTTATGGCAGTGTTGGGATTGTTCAAGAAGAAAACGGAGAGAACATAAATTGGGTTTCTGCTTACGCGAATGAAAATGGAGAGTTTAAAGTAAAATTGCCTGATGGAAAGTACCGTGCTGTAAGTCTCAATGGCGAACACTTTTTATATTTAAATCTTCCATTTACCGTTCAAGATGGTGCAGTATATGTTAATGGTGAAGTAACAAATATGTTAGAAATCAATGCCCCTGAAAAGGTTATTTCTGGTCATGTTATGGATGGTTCTACACCAGTTGCAAATGCATCGATTACTATTAATCGTGAAATTAGTAGTGAAAGCGGCGGAGATTACGCTACAACTGACGAAAATGGATATTTTTCTTTTAGATTACCTGATGGAGACTTCTCTATTAGTGTTGGGAATCAACAATACTATGTCTTATTAAACACCCCCTTCACTATAGATGGAAATATCTTACTGGTAGATGGTGTAGAGCAGGATACATTAGATATTAACCTTCCTCCGGTTTCTTTCTCGGGGCTGGTTGTAAACAACAATGAACCTGTAGCAAATAGCTATATTAATTTAGTTAATGTGGTAACAAATGAATCTGCTTGGGTTAAAACAAATGAAAATGGAGAATTCAATTTTAGACTTGCTGATGGTCAGTATTTACTTGCTTATCTAGAAGGTGAGTACGAAAGAATTGCTCTAAATGAAACGATCTTAGTTGAAAATGGTACAACAAATCCAAGTCCGTATGTCATAGATATTACTGGAAAATAATATTTACATTTGCAATGTTGGGGATGACTCAAATAATGTCCTACTCCCCCTTCAACTCACTTTTTGTTCATGTGTGTTGGGGAGGTGGCTGTTTTGAGTCAGCCCTTTTTATGGAGGGATATAGATGAAAAAACAATGGAAGACTTTTTGCTTGACCGTATTACTTTCTATAGTATTGGTCATCACAGGATGTTCTCAAAATGAAGAGGCTGCAGGTAGTGAGAAAGAACCGGCACAAGAATCGAAAACAGGTGCGAATGAACAAGAGGCAAAGAGCCCAAAAACAGGTGCGAATGAACAAGAGGCAAAGAGTCCAAAAACAGGTGAAAAAGAAGTTAATGAGTTCGTTCTAAAGAATACAAAAATTGTTAAAATTTTTGGTATGAGTCAACGTGTGAATCCGGATAATCCGGAACTAGGTCCTTTTTATATTGTTCGAGGAATCGATGAGCGAGGACAAAAGAGTGAAGTATGGGTTAAGGATTTAAAAATACACGATATTACTAATGCACAATAATTATTTAGGCAACCCATATTCAGGGTTGTTTTTTTTGTGTTTTGGCTAATCCTGTTGATTTCCGCTTCAGGTGTTCGCTTTAAAGCAGGCAGTCCGGGAGCATCCCTGGAGCTTGTCAGTATCTCCCACAGTAGTCCTCCGCTGCAAACAATATTGTGCCATATTACTTATAATCTAATGGAAATATCTGATATTACCATATTAACATTCACTTAAGAAATGGTAGAATGGATAATGAATTAGACTTTCGGAGGATTTTTTTATGCAATTGATTATGTTTACTATGTTATCAATCATTTTGTTTTTTACACCAAGTGCAAGCGGTCTATACTTTGATAGCGATTTTTATCCAATCGAAGTGATTATTCTTTTCGGATTTTTCCTTTTTTCTATTATCCTATTAATCAAAAAGGAAACAGATGTATTAAGACCTGTCCTTTTTATTCTTTTATTACCCCTTTGTTATTTGTTGTCCTTTCCATTTGCTGAATCTCCCAAAGGATCGATCGATATGTTGATCAGATGGGTCACATATTCTTCCTTTCTTCTGCTTCTATTTTGGACAGCAAAGGATAGCAAGGTGAAAGGGTATCTACCAGTTATTTTTCAATTCACAGGTATTTGGATCGCTTTAGCAATGATTTTAGATTATTACAATTGGTACGAGATTCAAAATTCTATGGTAAATGAAAGATTTTCGGGATTCTTCGAATATCCTAATACATTTTCTATGGTTATCTCTGTTTATTATTTATTTTCTTTAGTGATGTTGACAAAAGACCGATTAACGAGTTTGTCGATATGTTTATATGCAGTTCCATTAGTAGGATTCATTTTGAACATTCTTCAAGCTTATTCAAGGGGCATGTTTCTTGTCTTACCAATTGTATGGTTTATGGGATTGGTATTGTTAAAAACTAGCCAACAGGTTCAATACCTATTATTCACAGGTGTTTCAACGGTTTTGTCATTAGTAGCCTATCAGGCCATGATTAATGATGAAGTGGGTAAACAGGAGTATTCCGGCATTTGGATGTTTCTAATCATGACCATTCTTACAACTGCTTTGATAATTATTACTATAAATTTATTCCAAAAAAAATTTATGGACCAAGTATGGTTGAAACTAAATCAAAAAAGGACTATTCGATTTTTCCTTCCTTTGTTTCTGTTACTATTTGCAATTGCGGGAGTTCTAGATGTAACGAATAAGGGATTGGTCTATCAGCAGCTTCCAACTAAGCTCCAGGAAAGAGTTGGAGATATTAATTTGGAGGAAAACTCTACAACGGAACGTGTCTATTTTTTACAAGATGCCATGAAAATGAGCATGGACTCACCTTTATTTGGTTTTGGTGGGAACGGTTGGGGTACGATCTATAAAAAATACCAAGAAATCCCCTACCAATCGAGTAAGGTGCATAATGGTTATCTTGAATGGTTAATTAACACAGGTTGGATAGGTCTGGCTATTTTTATAGGTGTATTGATCTATCTGTATACGAAAATCATAAAAAACTATTTATCACTTGAAAATCCTACATTACAGATTGCCAGTATAGTTGGTTCTGCTATAATTTTAATTCATAGTTTCATGGACTTTAACTTTACATTTGGTACCGTTTGGTTTTTGGCCCTTTGGTTATTTGTTATAGGTCTTAATCCGGATACAGTAAAAACAAAGAAGCAGAAAATAAAGAAATTCCGTATGGTATGGTGCGTTGTACCAACTTCTCTGCTAGTTTTAATTTGTCTAATCTTATCTTTTCGATTTATGCAAGCAGAACAGCTTTTTGCTAAAGGGGCTGCTGCTCCATCCATTACTGAAAGGAAAGCTATTTTAGAACGTATTATCACTCTTGATCCATATCAAACAAAATATTGGTTAGAGCTCGGGAATCTGTATACACTCGAGATTCAACAAGGTAAGAATCAAACAAGTCAGCTTATGGCTCTTATAAAACAGGTGGAGGATCTAGAACCGAATAACCCCAATGTCTT
>JAPSKD010000053.1 GCA_031177865.1 Bacillus sp. (in: firmicutes)
CAAATAAAATATTAGGAATATCATTTTCTAGGTCAGCATTTAGGTGTATTTCATTTTCTCTTGCCAGACCCTGAAATTTATGGACAATTCTATTCATAAATGAATGGAGGTTAACCTCATCAAGTGTTAATTGAATATGCCCCGCTTCCATTCTAGCGAGGTCAAGCAGCTCATTAACAAGTCTGCCCATCCTTAGTGATTCATCATAGATGACTTTAGCCATCTCCTTTTTCTCTTCCTGAGATTCCGCAATATCATCTACAATCGCTTCACTATAGCCCTGTAACATGGAAATCGGTGTTCGAAGCTCATGAGAAACATTTGCAATAAAGTCCTTTCTCATTTTTTCTAATACACGTTCCTCTGTCATATCTCTAAGTACAGCTACAGCTCCACGAATAAATCGGTTACTATAAAGCGGGCTAACCAGAATGACCCAATGGCGGCCTTGTAGAGAAATCTCCCCTACTTGCTCTTTCTCTGTATCAACCGCTCTTTGAAAAAGTTCCATAGCTTCTGTTGGTATTTCTTCAGAAGTGATGCCAGGTCCACCTTTTTCATAGTACCAATATTGTAAAAAGCGGTCTGCCGGAGGATTGGTTATCAAAATCGTTCCATCACGGTTAAAGGTTATTACACCATCAGCCATACTACTTAGGATACTAGCAAGCTGCTCTTTTTCCTGACTAAGGGCATTCATATTAAACTTTAACTGCCGTCCCATTTGGTTAAAAGCTGTGGCAAGCTCTCCGATTTCGTCATGAGTGAGGATAGGAACTTTCGTGTCAAATTTCCCTCTCGCGACTTCGAATGCTGCTTCTCTCATTTTCCTTAAAGGTGCTGTAATCCTAGTAGACAAAAAGAAAGCAAAAATAGTTGTTAGGATAATTGCGACACCGGCAACTAATAATATAAAATTAGTTGTTGAATGAGTAGTTTCTTCCACTACCTCTAAGGATTGATAAATAAAAACTGCGCCATTTTGTCCATCATCCATGTGCAAGGGAACACCAATGATTGAATATTTTGCAACGTCTTTTTCCGATTCATTAGATGAAAGCTTTGAGACTTTTTCAACTGTTCTGTTTTCCTCAAAGACTTTGGACAATTCGACATCATTTTGGATGTCTGGAACCGATAATTTCACTGATTTTTCCGAGTTGGGAGAGAAATAGACTTCCTGGTCATTTTTAATAATGACCACATTTGTAACTTCATCAATAATTTCCCAAGAGATTTCTAATCCTAAAGGAAATTGCTCATCAGGATGATTTTCCAATACTTTCGCTATTTTCTCAGCCTGATGATTTAAATCATTCTTGGTTTCCATAATGGTGTTATTCTCAAAAAACTCAAGGAGCATCACAGTTAAGATGAAAAGGATAAAGGTCACCAAAAATATTATGGTAAACCAGAGCTTACCAACTACACTTCGTAAAAAGGTCATTCATTCACTACCTCAAATTTGTAACCAACTCCCCAAACTGTTACAATCATTCTTGCTGCCTGCTCAGAAACTTTATTTAACTTTTCACGAAGACGCTTAACGTGTGTGTCAACCGTACGTAAATCTCCAAAAAATTCATAATGCCATACTTCTTTCAATAATAGCTCCCGGTCAAAAACCTTGTCAGGTGATTTAGCAAGGAAATATAGTAATTCATATTCTTTAGGAGTTAAACTTACTTCCTTACCATCTGCCAAAACTCTATGTGCATCATTATCGATGGTTAAGTGCGGGAACACAATAACATCCTTCGTTGTTGTATCTGTTTGGAGATAACTAGTATGAGACGACCTTCTTAAAAGTGCCTTTACTCGTAGGACTACTTCTCTAGGGCTGAATGGTTTAACAATATAGTCGTCTGTCCCTACTTCAAAGCCCTGTACACGATTAACCTCTTCTCCTTTTGCTGTTAACATGATAACAGGTGTAGCCTTCTTTTCCCTTAATTCACGGCAAACCTCTAGACCATCTTTACCAGGCATCATTAAGTCTAAAAGGATTACATCATAATCATTTGCAATCGCTTTCGTTAATGCTTCATTCCCATCCTCTGCTTCATCAATCGAATATTCTTCACGCTCTAAATACATTTTTAATAAACGGCGAATTCTTTCCTCGTCATCTACTACTAAAATTTTCACGTCTTTATCCATTAATAATCCCCCCATGCAGTTATTTTACAAAATGTGACTATTTTAATCTATAACTAAACGAAATTGTCTCTGCAAATAGTGTCGATTTTTTGACAAGTTAACAAATTTCTAACTTTCTATGTAAAAAATAACCTTTACTTGGAAAAAGTAAAGGTTATAAATTAAAATTCTTATTAACCAGCATACGAATGGAGTCCTGCGATAACTAGGTTTACTGCCACCAAGTTAAACATGATAATGACAAAACCAATCACGGCAAGCCATGCTGACTTTTCCCCATGCCATCCCTTTGAAAGGCGGAGGTGTAAAAAGGCTGCGTAGAATAACCACGTAATTAATGCCCATACCTCTTTCGGATCCCAGCCCCAGAATCTTGTCCAGGCAATTTGTGCCCATATCATCGCGAAAATCAATGCACCTAAAGTAAATACAGGGAAACCAATTAGTACTGAACGATAACTAATTTCATCAACAAAATCTAGATTAATGTTTTTAACTAAAGGTTGAAGTGCAGCCGATATACGTTTTCTTAATATTAATCTTAGTAACCCATAAAGAATTAATCCACCAATAAATGACCAAATAACAGAATTCATTTTCTTTGCATTTATTAATGCAGGCATTTCAACAAGCGGTTCAAATTTCCCTTTTGTTAGGAGTTCCCCTTCATGTGGCCCAGTAATGGCTGGCATTGTGTATTCAATTGTTGCTGCTTGGTCATTCTTATCAATCCAATTAAATTCTGCTTTGTAATCCATAGATGAGAATAAAGTGGATACAAGAACAAATCCTAGTGTAGTTACTAACCCAAACATCACCGATTCAAGCCAAAAAGTTCGCTTACTCGCTTTAGATTGATCAATCACCTTTACCAGATAGATTAACCCGGCCGCAAAGCTTATTGCTAAAATCGCTTCACCTAAGGCTGCAGTTGTAACATGGATATGAAGCCAGTCACTTTGCAACGCAGGTATTAATGGCGAGATATCTCTAGGAAACATGCTTGCATAAGCAATAACAAGTATCGCAACAGGCATTGTAAACAACCCAAGGAGCGGTGTCCGATAAATAAAATAAATGACTATGAATGCACCAACGAGACACATTCCGAAAAAGGTTGTAAACTCAAACAGATTACTTACTGGTGCATGTCCAGCCGCAATCCATCTTGTAATAAAATATCCCACCTGTGAAACAAAGCCGACAATTGTTAAAAAAACGGCAATTTTCCCCCAGCGATTTGTACCTTTTTTTTCTCCGATATCTTTTTTAGCCTTGATAGCTCCACCAAAGAAGAGGGTCGCTACTAAATAAAGAACAAATGCAATATAAAGTAAATTACTACTTATTGTTACCAACTAGACTCCCTCCTTATCCATTTTTTCCTTTTGAATTTGATCATTAGGAATATTAATCTTCGTTTCAGATAGTACACTTTCAATTTCTCTTTTTAAGCCATACCAATTTTTATTCGTATGTGCAGCAATCCAAATTTCACCATTTTTGTTTTGAACCCAAATTCTCCGATGGTTCCAATAAGCACCTTGGATGACACCAATCATAAAGAGAATACCGCCTAAAACTATGATCCAAATTGTTAAATCTTTTCGGACGGTTAAGGCTGTAACATTTTTGGTTTCAATCCCTTTGAATGCCATTTTGTATTGATTATCACCTAATGGCTCAATGGTTTGCTGAATCGCAACGAAACTCGTTTCCCCATTGGGTACTTCAGGTGATGTCATTTTGAACACAAAGGCAGGATTATTAGGTATCCTTGATTTTGTTGTGGGCTCCCCGTTTTCTGCAAATTCAAAGTCTGGGAAAAAACTTAAAACTTCAACCTGATATCCATTTCCTAGATCATATTTCGGCTTTGGGTCATAAAGATCTATTTTTATGTCTCCAAAGGTTTTCCCGCTAGCTTTGTTTGTTAATGAGAAGGACATTGTATTTAGTTCATCAAGTTTGTAGTCTACTTGGTATAAAGCAAACTTTTCAAATTTCAATGGTTGATTGACTCTGATTTTGTGTTCTTTAACCTTTTCTAATTTTGGCTGTTCCCCTGGAATTGCTGGTCCAACTCTTTGATAAAGCACTGCATTTGTCTGATAATTCTTTACTACCATACCAGCGCGATCAATCGCTGCTTCAAAGGTTTTGTCCTTTTCCTTATCATAATTTTCCAGAATAAACTTCTCATTTGCTACATAGTATTGTCCGTCCGTTTCAGGAACAACCTTGGTTTCACCTTCACGAAGCCATAAGACTTTATCAATGTACATTCCTGGAACAAATCGCAGCATGCCCCCGATTAAGAAAATAATTAATCCCACATGGTTCACATATGGACCCCAGCGAGAAAAACGCCCCTTTTCAGCTAGCAAGTCCCCGTTTTCTTCTCTTACATGATAGCGTTTTGCCTTTAATCGTTGTTTAACAGTAGCGATGTCTTGTTCAACAACGTTCTCGCTTGTTCCAAACAGTCGCTGGCGCTTTAAAAAGCCCTCATGCCTAGTTACTCTTTGGGCTTTTAGTGCCTTATACAACGGCACCACCCTGTCTAGACTACAAATGACCAGAGAAATACCTATCATAGCGATTAATACTAAATACCACCATGAGCTATACAAATTATTAAAGCCTATCTCATAGTATAACTTCCCAAACCAACCATACTGATCTTCATAATACTCTTCTGCCGGCAGAGTAGGAGGTATGTACATTTCCTGTGGAAGAATCGTCCCAGCTGCAGAAGCAACTAGGGTGATGACTATGAGCCACACACCTACCTTAACGGAAGAAAAAAAGTTCCATATTTTATCAACAATGGTTTTATTATATGTTTGTGAACGGCGAGCACTGCCTTCATAGCGCATATCCAGCAACGATTTATCTTTTGATTGTTCATCAAAAACCTTACCGCATGCCTCACACAATACGGTTCCATGTGGATTAACATGTCCGCATTCACATTTAATATCTTTCATTGCAAAAAACTCCCTACAAACCCTTAAGGTTTAATTTTCTCCATAAACTCCCTTACCGTTGATTCTGTTAATGTTCCTGTATGATATTTAACCACTTTCCCATCCTTGTCGATTAAAAATGTTGCAGGAAGAGGGTTAATTCCATATGCAGTTTGAACTTGTCCGTCGGTATCAATCACAATCGGAAAGTCTAGCTCCTTTCGCTCTGCGAATTGATTTACGGCTAATTCAGACTCACTGACATTAACTGCCAGCACTTGAACGCCATTGTCTTTATAATGATTATATTGATTATTAATATAAGGCATTTCAGCTTCACACGGCTTACACCATGTTCCCCAAAAGTTCAAAAATACTCCCTGCCCTTTATAATCGGAAAGTTTATGTTTTTTACCTTCCATATCAACCAATACAAAATCAGGTGCTTGTTTACCAACTTCCACTTTCATTCTATTATCCTTTGTTAAGTTGGCATACAGCGTGTAGGCAACGGCCGCCGCAAGAATAACGAGGATTGTTGTCCTCATGACTAATCGCCGTCTTTTCATCTTTCTCCCCCCCTGAAAGTTACAATTTCTAAGCACAATTGTCTAAATTATATCACTTTACACTATATCTATAGTAAATACATTCAAATGCAAATGTGACAGCTTTATGAATTTTTCTTAGTAGACTCCAATGATAGTCCTCTTAATAGCTTCACTTCATGGTGTGTCAGTTCTCTAGCATCCCCTGCAGACAAACCATGCAATGTTAAGAAACCATATCGTTCTCGTTTCAGCTTCAAAACTTCATGTCCAATTGCTTCAAACATTCTCCTAACCTGACGATTTCGCCCTTCATGTATAATGATTTCGACGATTGCAGTTTGTTTTTGCTTATCAACTGAAAGCATTTTGACTTTAGCAGGAGCCGTTTTTCCATCCTCAAGACGGATTCCTCTTTCCAATTTTCTTAGGTTCTCCTTTGATGGGATACCTTTCGTCTTAGCCACATAGGTTTTTTCTATCTCATTCCGAGGGTGCATAAGTAAATTTGCAAACTCCCCGTCATTCGTCAACAATAATAATCCGGAAGTATCATAATCAAGCCGTCCAACCGGGAAAATTCTTTCTTGTTGATATGGAAAGAAATCGGTTACCACCTTTCTTCCTTTATCATCACTTACACTCGAAATGACGCCACGCGGTTTATATAATAGAAAATAAACGGGTTCCTCCTTCTCAATTTGGATTCCATTCACTTCAACCCTGTCAGATGATGTAACCTTTACACCTAGCTCTGTAACTATTTTCCCATTAACTTTTACCTTGCCTTCTTTAATTAACTCTTCTGATTTTCTTCTTGAAGCTACTCCAGCTCGTGCTATTACCTTTTGCAATCTTTCCATTATGATCCACCTCAGCTGTTTACCTTTTTTTGAATACTATGTGCTGTACCACAGTTTATTAGGAAAACAATTAGTTATTCTTTCCTAATGAATTATGACACAAAATCGCCTTTTTTCAAAGTAACGGCTATTATATAGAAAAAATAAATAAGCAGGCTCCTATAAAGCTTTCTTCTTCTAGGAACCTGCTTATTTATATAGATATATTAAACAAATTAAGCTTTTACTTTGCGCCAAATACGAATACCACTACAAGAATAGCTGCTATAATCCCCACTACATCCGCAAGTAGTCCAACCTTTAATGCGTCTCCCATTTTTTTGATCCCGACTGCGCCAAAATAAACAGTTAACACGTAAAAGGTCGTATCTGTACTGCCCTGCAATACAGATGCCAGCCTCCCAATAAAAGAATCAGGACCATATACAGCAATTAAATCACTCGTCATACCAAGTGCCGCTGTTCCAGAAATTGGTCTAATTAAGATAAGTGGGACAATTTCCGCTGGAACACCGATTGCTTCCATCGCTGGTCTTATCCAATTCATTAATGCTTCTAAGGCACCTGAAGCACGGAAGACAGTAATAGCCACTAGCATGCCTACAAGAAATGGGATAATGGAAAAAGCAATTTTGATTCCTTCTTTTCCGCCTTCAACAAAACTCTCATAGGTCGGAACTTGTTTAATCGTACCATATAGTAGGATAATTCCTATTAAAACTGGGATAAAACCTAGGGATATGAGCGAAAGAAATTCCATTCCATTCATCCTTTACGACTTCGTCGATTATAAAAATAACGATCTATTAAAACAGCTCCGAGCATTGAAATGATGGTTGCAATTAACGTTGGTATAACTATTTCAGTTGGGGATGCAGAATTATAGTTCATTCGAATCGCAATCACAGTAGTAGGAATGATGGTAATGCTTGCTGTATTTATAGCCAAGAAGGTAACCATTGAACGGCTGGCTGAATTCTTGCCGCCATTCAATTGTTTTAATTCCTCCATCGCTTTAATTCCAAGCGGGGTGGCTGCATTACCGAGGCCGAACATGTTGGCAATCATATTAGATAATATATATCCCATTGCGGGGTGGTTCGTTGGTACATCAGGAAATAATCTTCTTACAAGCGGGCGAAATAACTTAGATAATAATTCTAGTAACCCAGATTCTTGGGCAATTCGCATCATCCCCAGCCAAAAAACAAGAATGCTGATCAATCCGATACAAAGAGTCACAGCCTCCTTTGCCCCATCAAATATCGCTTTATTTACTTCTTCCATTGTTCCGTTAATCATCGCAAAAACGAAACCAAAAATTGTCATAAAAACCCAAATATAATTAACCATGTAATTTCACGCCAATAACTGAAAGAAATATACTTTTTAATGAATCAAACAGTCCCTTTTTCTTCTCAGGACCTCCTTGATAATAAATGGGTGTTTCTCTAACCACTTTTCCATCCAAGAAAACCTGCGCTTTACCAACGGCTTCCCCGTTATGGTCTGAGTCCTCCCAATCTTCTCCGGGCTTATTCAATTTATATTTTATGGAGAACAAGTCCATTTCCTCATTAGTTGCAGGATAAACAATAGTGTTTTTTAAATATAAATGTTTTTGATAAATCTTATTTGTTTTAATATCTACCTTTCCTTTTGACAACACTTCCGCCATATCATAGGTTTTAAATCCATTCTCATACATGGCAATGTGATCATTCCAGTCATCTGAAGCATTCAATGTAACTGCAATTAAACTCATGTCCCCTTTGGTCGCTGTTGTAACAAGGGTTCTTTTTGCGCGTTTGGTATACCCTGTTTTACCGCCAGTCGTATATTTGTATTTGGTAAGTAGGCGGTTTTTATTTTTCCACTGACGATCCCAATTTTCAGTAGGATTTGGCGCTTTATAAGTCTTGGTCCCAGCAATTTTTTGGTATGTTTTATTTTGCATAGCATACCGAGTTAATAAAGCCATATCATATGCAGTTGAATAGTGGTCTTCGTGGTCGTCTAAACCATGAGGATTGGAAAAATGAGTATTCAACATACCAATCTCTCTTGCTTTTTGATTCATTAAATATACGAACCCATCCAGACTTCCCCCCACATGTTCAGCTATGGCAACCGCAGTGTCATTGCCAGACCTAAGCATTAAACCATATACTAAATGCTCTAGCTTAATCTTTTCCCCAGGCTTTAAATAAACAGACGATCCCTCAGCACGGGTAGCTTGTTCACTTATTTTCACTATTTCATCCATTTTCCCCGATTCAATCGCAAGAATCGCCGTCATGATTTTCGTAATGCTTGCGATCCTTCTTTTTGTGTGAGCATCTTTCTCAAAAAGGACACGCCCTGATTCTTGCTCCATTAGAACTGCACCACGTGCACTTACGGAAACGGAAGCATCCACCTTTTGAGGAATGTTTGCAATGAATAGTGAGACCATGAGGGCAAAAATGACTAGCTTCCAAATCATTCTCATAAGTTTACCTCGTCCCCTTCGTTAACATTTCTAGCAGCAAATCTTACTGTCTAGCTTTCTAAAATTTTATGCAGGACAAGGCTTGTTATGACTATTTGTCCTAAAAAATGAGAAGGCAATCAGCTTTCGAGCCGATTGCCTTCTCATTTAAAATGCTGGCCACTTAATTTCAGAGGCTTTATCAAACCTCATTTCAACATCATTCCAGTTGACAAGATTCCACCAATTGTCAACGTAACCAGCTCTATTGTTCTTATACTGAAGATAATAAGCGTGTTCCCAAACATCTAAAACTAATAGAGGTATGGTGTCCCATTGCGTTAACAACATATGTCTTTCTGATTGTAATATTTCAAGGTGCCTGGCACGCGGGGACCAAACGAGGATTGCCCACCCTACGCCTTCAACCTGTTTTGCTGCTTCAGAGAACTGTTTTTTAAAATTGTCAAAACTGCCAAAATAATTTTCTATTTCTTTTTTTAGGAGTCCTTGTGGGCTTCCCCCTCCTTTTGGGATCATGTTTCTCCAAAAAATTGTATGCAAATAATGCCCTGAACCATGAAAGGCTAATTCTCTTGACCAATGTTTTATGAGAGAGAAATCATTTTTGTCTCTAGCCTTCTTCAAATTTACCTCCGCTTTGTTTAAACCCTCTACATAGGAGCGATGGTGCTTATCATGATGCAGTCTCATAATTTCCTCCGAGATATAGGGTTCTAGGGCATTATAGGCATATGGGAGCTCTGGGAGTATATGACCACCAGGCGGGACAGTCTTTTTTTCACCCCAAATATTCCCTACTCCTTCTTTACGCGAAAAATAACTCTCCAGTTGTTCATGAATTTCTTCTGCTTTCGCTTGAAGACTTAGCATGTCATGATCAGATAATGATCCATTTGTATTCTCAATTAATTCAGTAAAATGTTCGAGCTGCTCCCATAACTCTAAGTTATCTTTGACATCATCTGTTTCTAGAAACTCCTTCATTTGCTCATTCCATTCAAATAACTCGTGGACATATTGACTAAATCGATTCATACTATCCCACCCTTTTATTTCGAATCTACCCCTAAAAGGTATGAAAAAAATGATGGATTATGAACAAAAAAACTGCCCTTATTAAAAGGACAGTTGTTTTAATCATTTATTTAGATTGAATCATTTTTGTACGGTAATCTGTTTCATAGTATTCCAGTTCTTCTCTAACCCTTTGAAATTCTCCTTCAAGACCTTTAACTAACTTTTGTACACTTTCAGGTACAGATTTATAAAATTTTATCGAATTTCTTCCTGTATATGCAGAACGACTATCCTCAAACCAAGCGTCATTTTTGGGAGAGAAAAACTCCTCAATACACTGATGAAAAATACGATAAAGAGTTTTCTCAGCCGTTGGCTTTTGAAAAGGTTCACTTTGCAAGATTACTGAACAAGCCTCTAGGCTTTCTTCACAAAAAACAAGCAATTTTCTCAAATTGGAAAGAATTAATCGATAATAACTTGAATCTCCTGATAATTCTTGTTCCATTTGTGAGAGCGTTGTTTCATTTAAATAATTTTCTAGTGTTCCGATTGTCGAGGTTAAAAATCCTCCAACATCTTTTAGCTGTGTCTTAACTAGTGAATTTCCCATCCAAACACCCCTTTGAATTATTCAAACCTTCCTATCTCGGTTGCTTAATGTAGTCCAGTGGAGACCGGAGTTCAAATTTATGGTTTTGCTTTACAGCAAGTACTATTTCAGGTAATTTATCAAAATCAATATCTTGAAAGTATGAAGCAAATTCCTGTTTTGAATTAATGTATAACCGTTTTCGATTACGCAAACCCGGATTCTTAATTAAACATACTAATGCCACAATATCTTTGAAGGTCACTTCAATATTGTCTTTTGACAAAATTGGGTTTTGCTGAAAAGGAGTGAATTCTTGAAATAACTCATCAAAGTATCTAACATACAATACGTGCAGTGTTTTTTCCTCAGAACCATCAATAAACGTTACTTCACTTCTATTAAAGAAGTCTTCTGAAGTGTTTGATTTTTCTTTTTCCAATTCGTATCCGGTGCATTCTTTAATCAACAATTAAATCAATCTCCTTTAGCCATTAACGAATAAGTAGAATTTTCGGAAATTCTTTGAAATCATACTTCTATTTTATCACAACTAAATGAAATTGTTTTACTTTTAAGTGCTATAAAGTTGACTGTTGATTTGCGCTCCACTAAGGAATGCTTCTTTGAATAGTCACCGCAGTGACAGGCGGTCTTTGCCTGTCACGAGGCACTTCGCTTTCCGCGGGCGGTCCCGGGAGCCTCCTCCCGCAGGAGGCTGGGTGCCTTCCGCGCAAATCAACAGGGTGCAATATCAATTAATGAGCTTTAGATATCTACATTCTTAAGCATTGATGCTTTCCTGAAACTTTTCAAAGAAGAGGTCGGCTTCTTCTTGTACGAATTCTTCTTCGACTCTATCTGGAAGCTCGGGCAATTCAGCAATGTTTTTTAAGCCGAAATAATCAAGAAACTCTTTTGTGGTCCCGTATAGGTATGCTCTTCCTGTTCCTTCCGCCCTTCCAACTTCCTTTATAAGTGCCTTCGTCATTAGGGTATGAAGTGGTCTTTCTGTTTTTACTCCACGGATTTCCTCTATTTCTGCACGTGTGATTGGCTGTTTATAAGCAATAATAGCCAATGTTTCCAAAGCGGCCTGAGACAAAGCAGATGTATTAGGGGAGTCAACAAGTCTTTTAAGATACGCAGCATTTTCTTTTTTTGTTGCAAGCTGATAGGTACCCGCGAGCTGAACAATCATGATTCCGCGGTTGGTATCTTTTTCATAAACTTGTCTTAATTCTTCTATAATCTCACCAGCCTTCACTTCCTCTACCTCCAGGACCTCGGCCACATGCTTTAACGTAAGCCCTTCATCACCAGCAGCAAATAAAAGACTCTCTAGAATACTTTGCCAATTAATTATTTCCAAGCCCTTCTGCTCCTTCCTTAACTGCATGAACAAAAATATCTCCAAAGTTTTCATGTTGTTCTACGTCTATTTCTTTTCTCTTGATAAGCTCCAATACTGCCAAAAATGTCACAACGATATGTTCCTTTGCAGCAACGGGAAATAAATCGTTAAAGTTTGTCCGACCTTTTATGTGCTTTAATTCATTCATAATTTCTGTCATTCTTGCTTCAATTGATATTTCTTGTCTAGCAATCTTTGTAGCCATTGGACGTTGCAGCTTTTTCCTGCGTAATAGTTTTTGAAAAGCGGCCAGCATGTCGTATAGAGTAACATTTAATTCAGTTTTTTCCGGCTGTTTGTCTTTTGCAAAATCTGAAAGATCAATCGGAGGTTTCGTATACATGAGTCCTCGTTCTTCCTCAAGCGACTTTAAATCAAGAGCAGCCTCTTTGTATTTCCGATACTCAATTAATCTTTCAACTAACTCGTCACGAGGGTCTTCTTCGTAACTGATTTCGGAATCTAAATCATCTAATTCTTCTTCATGCTTTGGTAATAACATTTTACTTTTGATCGCTAATAAGGTTGCAGCCATCACGAGAAACTCGCTGGCTATATCCAATTTAAGTTCTGTCATTGTTTTTATATAGATTAAGTATTGCTCGGTAATTTGGGCAACAGGAATATCGTATATATCAATTTCAAGCCGATTTATTAAATGTAGTAATAAATCCAATGGACCTTCAAACGCATCAATTTTTACATTATATTGTATCATCTTTCACCAGAATCCTTGAAGTAATTTTCATATTTATGACTAATATTAGTATAGAGGAATCAAATAAGTTATCCAATAGAAATTTATTGGCTTTAGTATTTATTGAATAAGTGATGTTTGCCCATAACACTGGACAAGGACTGTACATATGATGAGAGTGAAAAGAATAACAAAACAAGTATAGGAGGTTTTTACACATGGCTGAAGGTTACGGTTTCGGAGGCGGTTTTGCTTTAATCGTAGTTCTATTCATTCTGTTGATTATCGTTGGTGCTTCTTGGTTTTAAGTTAGAGGGTTGAATACAAGCGAGGCCTGCCTTTCTTAGGCGGGCTTTTTCTATAGGGTAATTCTGAAGAAACATCAATTTTATGCTACACTGTACATATCTTATCAAATAGGGGTGATTTTTTGTACCCAGCGCAGTATATTGAATTTTTAGTCCATTTTAATGGAGACAGGGATTATTTTGAATGCCACGAGATACTAGAAGAATATTGGAAAGAATCTAACGATAGAGGGAAAGATTCTATTTGGGTAGGCTTCATCCTTTTAGCGGTTTCGAGGTATCATCATCGGCGGAGAAACTTTAATGGTGCTAAACGAACATTGGAAAAAGCGATAAAAATCTTTTCCTTATATAATCGTGAGCCAATCCTCCTGGGTTTGGATACTGATTTATTTTTTCCTTTGCTTTCAAAACTGTTGGTGCAAGCCGATAAAGAAGAAAGCTACCAAAGCATTACTTTACCGATTTCTGATCCCGCACTTTTGGAAGCATGCATAAAGGAATGTCAAAACAAAGGGTTTACCTGGGGACAAGATAGTAATTTAGATGATGAATCTATCATTCATAGACATAAGTTACGAGACCGTGCAGACGTTATTGAAGAACGAATTAAAGCGCTGAGGCATAAAAAAGGCAACGAATAAATTTTCGTTGCCTTTCTATATATAGGGTTAGCATAAATCACATTTCACAACAAACGGTGCAGTATTATCATTCGCTGTTATATTCTTATCTGGATACATATCCTTCAAAGCTTTAACCATTCGTTTCCCCACCCCTTGATAGCGGTGTGAGGGATTGACAGAAATGTGTTGAATCATTAATGAAGAATCATTATCGTTCATTTGAACCCCAATAAGTCCGATAATATCTTCTTCCTTCCAAAGAAAAAGCTGCAAGTTTTCTTCTGTTTCATACTCCTTAATGGTGAATTGGAGTTTCTTCAAGTCCTTTTCAGTAGGCATAAAGGACAGTAAGCCCATGGCTATTTTTTCAAATGTTTTCTTATAACGAATTAACATAATAGCTCCCTCATTATATTAAATAAACCCAGTTTAGGGGATAGTATATTTTTTCCAACCAACTTATAAATAAACAGTTTTCTTTATAATATGTAGTCAAATTCGTAAAGTGTTTCATTATTGTCAATCATACATAATAATTGTTTATCTATCAATCCTAATTATCATTATTATTTTGGTACAATAAAAACCCAATAAATAATTCCCCATATTAGAGCAAGTCCTACAAGGATACCAAAAACAGTCCAATTACTTTTCTTCATGAGAAATCCTCCAAATGCAATTGAAGATAGCGTACATGTTGTCATTCTACACTATCTCTAAAAAATAATCCATTTTCGAAACAAAAAGGCGCCAAGCGCCTGCTCAGGGAAAAATGCAGTTGATTAATTTTTCCTAGGCGCTGGAGCTGGATTAAAAACAAATAAACTGCCGCATTGGCGGCAGCTTATTTATTTTAAGGGGAGATCTAACCGAAGCAGATCTTCATACGTTTCTCTTTTAACGACAAGAGTTGCCTTGCCATTCTCAACAAATACGACTGCAGGGCGTGGTATACGATTGTAATTGTTCGCCATCGAATATCCATATGCCCCCGTACAAAATACAGCCAGAAGGTCATCATCCTCAGTCTCTGGGAGTGGTAAATCCCAAATGAGCATATCACCTGATTCACAGCATTTACCTGCTATAGAAACTTTTTCTGTTGCTTCTGCTAAAGGCCTATTTGCCAAAACAGCTTCATACTTAGCCTGATAGAGAGCGGGTCTAATATTGTCACTCATTCCACCGTCAACAGCCAAATATTTTCTAACTCCTGGAACTTCTTTCGAAGAACCGATTTGATATAAGGTTGTACCTGCGTCACCTACTAGTGAGCGTCCAGGCTCTATCCAAATCTCCGGCATTTCCATAGAGTATTGCTGTATTAATCTCTTTACTTCTTTAATAATTTCACTAACATATTGTGAAGGTAACAATGGTTCATCTTCACTTGTATAGCGAATTCCAAAACCGCCGCCTAAATTTAATACCTTTGCTTCAAAATTAAAAGTATTTTTCCATTGGTTCATTTTGCCGACAATTTTTTCAGCGGCAAGCAAGAAACCGGTTGTTTCGAAAATTTGTGATCCAATGTGACAATGCAGACCTAAAACATCAAATTGCTTAAAGCGAAGCGCGGTCATTATCGCCTCTTCCGCTTGTCCATTTTGCAAGTCAAATCCAAACTTTGAATCTTCCTGCCCTGTTAAGATGTAATCATGTGTATGTGCTTCAATTCCAGGTGTTACCCGAAGCAGAATACTTATCGTTTCATTTTTTTCAAGGCAGATGGTTTTTAATAAATCTAATTCGTAAAAATTATCAACCACGATACAGCCGATTTTGTGATCTAGCGCCATTTCTAGTTCTTCTCTACTTTTATTGTTTCCATGAAAGTGAATTCTCTCAGGTGGAAACCCAGAAGCAATGGCCGTATATAACTCTCCACCAGATACAACATCAAGAGATAAACCTTCTTCTTCCGCCAGCTGAAGCATGGCAATGGTCGAAAAGGCCTTACTTGCATACGCAACCTGGGCTTTGACGTTTTGTTCATCAAATGTCTTTTTAAAACCTCTAGCTCGTTCCCTCATTAATGATACGTCATAAACATAGAGAGGAGTTCCAAATTGCTCGGCCAACTCTACTGCATCTACTCCGCCTATTTCCAAATTACCCTTGCCGTTTACGCCTGTTGTCCCGTAAAAATACATTCCCTTCCCTCTCTCCGTAAAGACTCTTTATTAGTGTATGGTCATGCTATGAAAAAAGTAATAATAAATAGACAGAATCCACAAAGGATACTGCCTATTTTAGCTTTTATCCTTTTGTACAATTAAAAATACTTTAGCATAACCTTTCGCATTCCGCAATAAGTTATTGATCACCCGGCGGCTGACGGTATCGATTCCTAGGATGGACGATACTAGGACGAAATAATGCCCCTGGAATGGCACGGCGGAAGATAATTTGTAAAAATCCCTTTGGCTCGAAAGGGAGAAATGGCCAAAAATACGGAGTATTAAGTGCACGTGTTGTTACTAAATGAATAAACAGCAGGGTAGAACCGATTACAAAGCCTGGTGTATGGAAGATCGCTACGAGAATTACTAGAATCATTCTGGCTATTTTATTTGCTACACTTAACTCATAGCTTGGTGTCGTAAATGAACCAATACCAGCAACTGCAACATATAGTATTACTTCTGGAACAAATAATCCAACATCAACGGCAATCTGACCAATTAACACTGCAGCAATTAACCCCATTGCTGTTGAAAGAGGTGTAGGAGTATGTATCGCTGCGATTTTTAAAAATTCCAGCCCAAAATCCGCTAATAAAATCTGTAGTACGATTGGAATATTGGTATGCTCATTTGGTCCAATAAATGAAAGCCTTTCTGGCAGCAAGGATGGTTCTAACACGAATAACATCCATAATGGAAGTAGAAATATTGATGTTAAAATACCTAGAAATCGAGACCAACGGACAAACGTCCCCATAACAGGAGCTTCACGGAACTCCTCAGCATGCTGGACATGATGGAAATAAGTGGTTGGTGCAATAATGACACTCGGAGAGGTATCAACATATATAACGACATGCCCCTCTAAGAGATGTGCGGCGGCGACGTCTGCACGTTCAGTGTACCTAACTAATGGATAAGGATTAAATCCTTGTTTTAAAAGAAACTCTTCAATGGTTTTATCTGCCATTGGGATACCATCAATTTTTATGGCTTTCAGTTCTTTTCGAATAATATTTACCAGGTTTGGATCTGCAATATCATTTATGTAGCCAATCGCTATATCTGTTTTTGATCGTTCACCAACCTTAAGAATTTCAAAGCGCAGCCGTTCATCACGTATCCTTCTTCTTGTTAATGCAGTATTCAACACAATATTTTCGACAAAACCATCCCGAGAACCTCTAACTACTTTTTCTGTGTCTGGCTCCATTGGAGTTCGACCTGGATAACTCCTAACATCAACCGCAAGTCCGGTATTTGAACCCTCGACCACGACGACTATTAATCCAGATAATACTTGAGTAACCATTTCGTCAAGAGTTTTTACATGCTGAACAGACTGATTCACAAGCCTGTTTTCAACTATCTTAAAAAGATCCGATGATAATTTTTCATGGTCATTAATTCTAACAAGTTCTTCAACTGTTTCAATGATAAATTGTGTATCACATAAACCAGTTATCCAGTAAAAGTGTACATCCTTTTTGAGGATTTTTAACTTGCGAACACCAAAGTCAAAACTCACACCTAAACCGACACGCTGTTTCATGTAATGTTCTATTTCTTGCAGTGACTCAGGAATCGGCCATGTTTGTTCGTTCTCTCTCGTCACGAAATCCACTCCTTTCGAGTATTAACTCTACCGCTTTTTTCGTAATAGGTGCCCCGCGTTCATAGTGGTCACGCCGCGCCATTTTTCCCACATCTCCGATTCCCACGATAATTGGAACATCTAATTCATCAAGGCAGTAAACCGTATCTCCATTTAATCTTCCAATCTCTAGCTCTGGGATACCGTGTTTATCTACACCATAAGGCGTTAATTCACCATCCCGATCGATGCTTACATCAATTCTTGTCCACTCAGCCTGATGGGTTTTTGCAGCCACAGCAATAATTCCCAAAACTTCAATATCCTTATGGGTGGCGACATACTTTAATGCCCGTTCGCCTGCACCTTCACCAACAAGTCCGCTATCATCAAACATTACTAATACTGGGTCATTAGCTGCTTTTTTTATTAATTCCACAAGTTCTTCCCCTGTTAATACAGAGGGATTCCCATGTGACATAGTGATACATCTCCCGCCTACTTCACGGGCGACATGCTCTACTGCCCTTTTTGCATACTCATCACCATCAGTAATTAATATAACCCGCCTTCGAATGCTCATACTTCGTTGTCCTTTCTAGTTAGAAATGCGGAAGGCGCCCACTCATCGGCGACAAGCAAAAGACGAGCCGGCATGAAGGTTGCCTTTTAACCTTCTTGACGGGGATTGGCTTTTGACCCAGGAAAAAGCGATTTATCTTTTTCCCTCGAGCCGATGGCGCCTAGAGCTAGACAAGCCGAGATTAATGATGAACAAAATAGACCCATTGAAAAATTGACCCAACAATTTTCCCTAAAACAATTGCCATAATTAGAATAATAATTTTCCCATCAATCCCCAGTCTCTTTGCTAGGACAGGGAATACATTTAATGCCTCTGTCAACCCTGCAGCTAACATCCCCACAAAGATTCCTCCAGCCAATCCAAGAGGCACCATAAAATATGGTGTTAACCCTAAGACTGGATCTCTCAGACTCCCTGCTATACCTGTTAACGCCCCCAAAACAACAGCCCATTCGTAATGCCGAATCATTTTCATTGTCTTTGTTAACTGTGTAAGTCTTGGGATAATACCAAGCACTGTTAAAAAAGCTACAAAACCAGAACCAACGGCTAATCCACCTGCAAGACCGATAAACATGACAGCCATTACTTTAATCGTCATTTGTTCGTTTCATACTTTCCTTATTTTCATGAATGATGACATAGTTATCTAGATCCATTTGATAGTTAAACATCTCGACTTCCAGGGGACTTGGTTCTTCGTTGATCCTTTTTTGAAATACATGATTAAAGAATAAAATCATGCCAAGACCTAACCCAATTGAGTAGGGAATTTGAAATATCCACGGCTTGGAATCTTCCACTCCTGTAATGATTTTGTATAACTTTTCCTGAACACTCCGCATACTGACATCGTCATGAAAATTCATAATCGCCATCGCAGAACCAAAAAATAATAAAAACCAAATTAAGATAAAGAAAGGTACCGACATTTGCTTTTTCTTTAATATGACTTCTATTATCGTTTGCGCTGGTCCGATAGTTTGGACATCTGCATTTTCGATAAGATTTGAAATCAACCTAATAACTTTCATAACATCAATAATGACAATATTTCTGTCATTAATGGATATTTGATGGACTTTTAGTTTTTTCAACCTAGAGATTATGGTTTCTGGAGCAATGATCTGAGCTATATCATCTAAATAGATACTTTCTTCCTGTTTAGCCAGAACACGATTCCGCATGCGGATGTAGATTGTTTTTTCCAAAACATTCACTCCCCACACATTGATTTCCTTGTATAACTAGTATAAGCAAAAAATCTTTCTTTACTAAAAAAAAAGGCCGTGTGGATCATCAGAGATCCATACGGTCTTTCATTTGTTGTAAAATCTTTTTTTCAAGTCGGGAAACTTGAACCTGAGATATTCCCAGCCTCACTGCTACTTCCGATTGAGTTTGATCCTTATAGTATCGTAAATAAACTATAAGCCGCTCTCGTTCATCCAATTCCCGTATTGCCTCTTTTAGGGCAATTTTATCGAACCATTTGCCTTCGTTTCCGTCATCTATCTGATCTAATAAAGTAATAGGGTCTCCATCATTTTCATATACTGTTTCATGAATAGAAGATGGCGTCCGACTTGCCTCCTGGGCGAGAATAACATCCTCCGGCGACAGCTGAAGATGCTCTGAAATTTCGTTAACAGTTGGGATTCTTCCATATGTCTTCGATAATTCATCTTTCGCCTTACGAATTCGATTTCCCATTTCCTTTAAAGAACGGCTAACCTTTACCGTTCCATCATCACGTATAAACCTTTGGATTTCACCAATAATCATTGGAACCGCATAGGTAGAAAATTTCACATCATAGGAAAGATCAAACTTATCCACTGATTTCAGCAATCCGATACATCCAATTTGGAAAAGATCATCCGGATCATATCCCCTATTTAGAAACCGCTGGACAACGGACCAAACAAGACGCATATTTTTTTCAGCAATTAGGTCTCTTGCTGCTTGGTCTCCGTCTTGGCTTTTTTTAATCAATTCCTTCACTTCATGGTCCTTTAAATACGTTTGCGCTTTATCTTTTTTGACCTCCACATCCATTGGCAAGTCTCCTTAATTGCATAGCATTTTGCTTGTGTGTAAATGCTTTTTTAGTCTTACTTCGGTTCCTTTACCTGGTTGTGTGAGAACCTCAACCTCATCCATGAAATTTTCCATGATAGTGAATCCCATACCAGACCTTTCTAAATCTGGCTTTGTTGTAAATAATGGCTGTCGAGCTTCTTCCACATCTACAATTCCTAATCCGACGTCTTTGATTGAAATATCCACTAAATTATCCTCAATCGTTACCTGGATATAAACAATTCCATCCGGGTCATTTTCATAACCATGAATAATGGAGTTGGTTACTGCTTCAGATACAACTGTTTTAATTTCAGTGAGTTCATCCATCGTAGGGTCAAGCTGTGCAATAAAGGCTGCAACCGTGACACGAGCAAATGATTCATTTTGACTTAAAGCACTGAATTGAAGATTCATCTGATTCTTCATCTCAGGCCACCCCCAATCTTTGCAATGCAAACTCTTCAGTCGGTTCTAGCTTGATAATCTTAAACATCCCCGACATATCGAATAATCGTTGTATTGCAGGGGAAATTGCACAAACGACCATTTCACCATGCACCTGCTTTATTTGCTTGTACCGCCCTAAAATGACTCCTAATCCAGAGCTATCCATAAAAGAAAGCTGTTCAAGATTTAAAACTATATGACGAATTTCATTCTTTTCTATTGCATGAGCTGCCTGTTCACGTAATTCGTCGGCTGTATGATGATCTAGTTCACCACTTAAACGCAGCAATAAAACATCATGTTTTATTTCCATTTCAATGTTAAGACTCACTATTCCTAGCCTCCTTCATCTGGTATAGTGAGTCAATTCGTTACCGTTAGCTCAATCTCCTTCTCTCAAGACAAAACTAGTTGATATTTGCTAAAAAAAGTTGGTATTCGACACGAAAAGCGGAAGCACCATGTCCAAGGAAAAAAGCAGTTCATTTTTTCCCAGGGGCGACAGGCATAAGACGAGCCGGCATGAAGGTTGTGCTCTTTAACCTTCTTGACGGATTGTCAGAAATGTGGAGGCGACTGCCCTGGGACGAAGGAATAAGACGAACCATGTAAGA
>JAPSKD010000395.1 GCA_031177865.1 Bacillus sp. (in: firmicutes)
TTTGCATTTTTTAGAAAGTATTTATTGATCCAAGCATCCTTTTTATACATATCATTGTCAATAACCGCTCGCCAAAGCGTCAGTTCAGGTCCTTTTTCAATAATTTCTTCCCCATTCAATTTATGGGATACAAGGACACCATGAATCTTTGAAAAAACCGTTTTAAAATGCTCATTCTCTAACAGCAGCTGACCAAAATTTTCCTTGGTGGAAATCGTTGTTCCACCCTCATGTTTAGTTACGACCATTTTTTTCACCTTTGTCGATTGTAGTAAAAAACTTTCACTGGTAATTGGATGACCTTTACTTGCATAAAGAGTACTTCTAGGTTCCGAATAACTTAATTTAATGCGTACATCATCGTGATTCAAGGCTTCTGTAAGATTAATTGGCAGTGTTAATTCCACTTCGTCCTGAGCATTAATAGATGGAAGATTAATATTCTTTTCTTCTATTACATGATTGAAGGATTCTACCTTAATGTTCAAATGAATTCCTTCTAAATTTCTAAAGTCATATCTATTTTTCAACTTAATCTTGAGCTGATTAAGGTCTACTGCTTCCGTTACGATTGGTTCGATCACCTTTTTGTATTCAACCAGTCCAGGTGATGGCGTCCGGTCGGGAAATACGAGTCCATCGATGCAGAAGTTTCCATTTGTAGGAAAATCTCCGTAATTTCCACCGTATAGATAAAAGACATTTCCATCCTCATCCACACTTTCGATACCATGGTCATACCATTCCCAAACGAATCCACCCTGTAATCGTGGATACTTCCTCATTACTTCTTGATATTCTGTCAGCCCGCCAGGTCCATTTCCCATTGCATGCCCATATTCACATAAGATATGCGGCTTTTTTCCTTCAGAATCTTGGCCAATTTCTTCAAGTGCTTTTAATCTGGTGTACATCGTGGTATACATGTCACTATAGGCAGCATGACGATCTCCTTCATAATGTACTAATCTAGTAGAATCAATATCTTTTATGGCTTGATACATAGAAGTAAAGTTTCTACCTTGACCAGATTCATTGCCTAAGGACCAAATGATGACACTTGGATGATTTCGGTCCCTTTTCACCATTCTAATGGCGCGATCTACATACTGCTTCTCCCACAACTCATTGTCACTAATCCAATTATAATTGCCTGTGTTTTCAAAGCCATGGCACTCGAGATCTGTTTCATCAATTACATAGAGTCCATATTCATCACAGAGGTCATAAAAAACATCATTATTTGGATAATGAGCGGTTCTGACAGCGTTTATATTATGCTTCTTCATTAAGATGACATCCTGAAGCATATCCTCGTAGGTTACGGTTCTGCCCATTCTCGGATTAAAATCATGACGATTTACACCATTAAAGAAGATTCTTTTTCCGTTCACTCTTATTTCATTATCAATAATATCAATTGATCTTACGCCAAATCGCAACGGAACAATTTCTTTTTCTCCATCAGCTAATTCATACTCTAATGTAGCCATATAGAGATTTGGTTCCTCCGCATTCCATAATAATGGGTCTGCCATTTCTCTTATCACTTGGAATTCGCCATTAACCACTTCTACTGGGAAGGAATCTATCACATCCCCTGCTTGGAAAAGCCTCACATTTACTTCCTGTATTTCACTCGTGAAAAACTGCCCGTTTAATTTTAACGTAAAATCTTTAAAGTCTACGTCCGGCAATGTTTCAATGAATACATCTTGAAGCGTATCTTTATTAACTCTATATAGTTCCACATTTCTAAAGATACCTGAAAGCCACCACATATCCTGGTCTTCTAAGTAGGTTCCATCTGAAAACTGGTAAACTCTAACTGTAAATCTATTTTTTCCATTTCTAATGTACTCCGTTAGATCAAACTCTGATGGCATTCTAGAGCCTTTACTATAGCCCGCATGATGACCATTCACATAGAGATCAAAGGCTGAATCCACACCGTTAAATTTAACAATGATTTTTTCATCTTCATTTTTATCTTCTATAAAAACTTCTCTGAAATAGATTCCTGTCGGATTATCCTGAGGAACAAATGGTGGATTAATCGGAAAAGGGTATAATACATCTGTATAATGCATATTTCCATATCCCTTTAATTGCCAACACGATGGGACTGTTATATCATCTAAATCTCCAATTTCGAATTCTTCTGTTTCAAAGTTGTCTGGTGAACATTCAGGTGCTTCTAAGAACAGAAACTTCCAATCACCATCAAGTGACGTATATCCCTTACTAATTTCTTTTTTATATTGTAATGCCTCATCAAAGGCACGGTATCTGTAAAAATCAGTATGTGCCGGAAGTCTGTTTATTGCCGTAAGATGGATATTTTCCCATCTCTTCATTTCACGTTGCATGTTTTCTTCCTCCGAACTTTATTACTTGATCGAGCCACTTATTCCTTCAACAATGTATTTCTGTGCAAAGGCAAAAACGATGACTGGCGGAATGATCATAACCAAAGTCATTGCCATAATCGGAATAATTTGTAGCTCATGTACACCTTGGAATGATGCTAAACCAAGTGCCATTGTATATTTAGATTGATCATTCAAATAAATAAGTGGTCCTAAGTAGTCATTCCAAACCAAAATAATATTTAATACAGCAATCAATGTTAACGGTGCCTTCATGATAGGAAGGAAAATTTTATAAAAAATTTGGAACTCATTTGCTCCATCAATTCTCGCTGCATTTTCTAAATCCTTAGGAATATTCATTAAGAACTGCCTTAGCAAAAAGATATTATAAGCTGAGCCGAAGAAGGCTGGGACGATCAGTGGTTTTAATGTATTGATCCAGCCAAACATGTTAAATTCCATATAAAGCGGAATCATCGTAACATCCCATGGAATCATCATTGTTGATAGAAGCAGGATAAAGAGAATATTCTTATATTTAAAATCATACCTTGCAAAACCATACGCAACTAAAGAACAGGAGATAAGTTGACCGATTGTTGTCAATACAGTAACAATCATCGAGTTCTTAAAATACGTTCCAAACGGCTGGCTATTCCAAGCATCTATAAAATTACTAAATAGTGGTACGTCAGGTACGAATTTAGGTGGAAAGCTAAATACTTCTGTTTCTGACTTAATCGCTGTGATGAATGCCCAAATAAAAGGAAATAGAAAATAAAGAGAAAAGAGGACAAGAATGCTGTAAACAATGATTTTATGTTTTCGCGTTATCTTCATTTTCTTTTACCTCTCTTTTTTTCCTTTTTTACTTCAGCCTCGTAAAATACCCATGCAGAGGATGACTTAAAGATTAACATCGTCAATAGTAGAATGATGATAAACATAAACCACGCATTAGCACTTGCATAACCAAGTTCATGGTGCTTAAATGCATTATTATAGACAAATAGTCCATAGAAATAAGTCGATTTTAGTGGTCCTCCCCCTGTTAAAAGCAACACTAACGTTAATTGCTGCAATGCTGCTATAACAGAAGTGATGACATTAAATAGGATCGTTGGTGTAATTGTAGGAATCGTAATACTAACAAACTGCCTGATTGGACCAGCCCCATCTATGGATGCAGCTTCATACATTTCATATGGAATCCCTTTAATATCCGTATAGAAGATCAACATCATCGTTCCGACTCCCCAAGCACTTGCAATCACTATTGTTATGATTGCCCACTTAGGATCAATCAGCCAGTTTGGTCCTTCAATTCCAAGCAAAGATAATATATAATTTAAAACTCCATACTCAGAGTTAAACATCCAACCCCATATAATGGACACTGCTACACCGGATACAACGGCCGGAAGATAGAAGATGGTCCTGAAAATCTTAATTCCTTTAATTGGCTGCGTGATAAGTAGTGCGAGCACCAAAGCAACTAAGAGGTTTAATGGAACAAATATTAAGGCAAATTTCAAGGTGATGACGAGTGAATCATAAAACTGTGGATCAGCCGTAAACATCGTCTTAAAGTTTTCAAAACCAATAAACTTCGCTTCGCCAGCAATTGGCCAATCAAATAAACTCATAATTAGTGAAAAAACTAAAGGACCTAAAGTAAAAACGATAAAACCGATAATCCACGGTAAAATAAACAAAAAGGGTACTCTTTTACGGACCAATGTGAATTTCTTTTGTTTGTTCTTTTTAGTAAACATATAATTCCCTCTTAATGGTTTGACCTTTTTGAATCCGATAGATAGTAAAAACCTTTTTAACAAAATGAGAATATATCATGCTGCCATGATATATTCTCACTTGAGA
>JAPSKD010000054.1 GCA_031177865.1 Bacillus sp. (in: firmicutes)
TCCTAAAGCTTGGGGGCAAAGCACTATATGGTTTTTCTGGGCGATCCATCAAATAAGGAGCGCGGCTCATACTTTCGGTACCGCCGGCAATATAAATATCACCATCGCCAGCCCAAATAGCTTGGGATGCTAGATTAATGGCATTAATACCGGAACCGCACTGGCGATCGACCGTTAAACCCGATAAATTAATGGATAATCCTGTCTGTAAGGCTGTTAATCTAGCAATATTTCCCCCACCTGATAAAACATTCCCAAAGATAACATCATCGATCATTTCTGGATCAATATTTGCGCGCTTAACGGCTTCTTTAATTACCTCTGCACCTAGCACATGCGCTGGAATTGTTGCAAGCGCACCACCTTGCCTGCCAATTGCCGTCCTTACCGCAGAGACGATTACTGCATCCCTTTTCATTAACCTTCCCCCCTTCTACCAAGTTGTCACGTTACATTGCGTGTGCGCCGCCATCCACAACAATAATATCCCCTGTGATAAAATCAGAGGCCGGTGCCGCTAGGAATAATGCAACTCCTTTTAGATCGGTATCTGAACCAAACTTACGCAATGGAGTGCCTTGTAGAATTCCTTCACCGCCTTTCTCTAGCAATCCATTTGACATTTTCGTAGGGAAAAATCCTGGCGCAATTGCATTGACATAAATACCGCGTGGACCCCATTTCACCGCTAAATCCTTTGTAAAAGTAATTACCGCTCCTTTGGAAGTATTGTAGCCAATCGCATTCATATAATTAGGATTACTACCCTTAAGACCTGCTACAGAGGCAATGTTTATGATTTTTCCTGATTTCTGCTCTAGCATAACTTTTCCCACAGTCTGTGACATAAGGAATGTTCCAGTTACATTGACGTCGATTACTTTCTTCCAAGCCTCGAGTGGCATTTCTTCTGCAAGTGCCCCCCAAGTCGCACCACTATTATTTACGAGGATATCGATTCTCCCAAACCTTTCTAACGTAAGGTCAACTACATTCTTTACATCCTCTGGATTGGTTACATCACATTTTATAGCAACGCTATCCACACCGATTTTCTTTAACCCTTCACTTACTTCCTGACATGCCTCAAGGTTCCTTGAACACACTACAACATTTGCACCTGCTTCGGCAAATCCCTCAGCAATTTGTTGACCCAATCCTCTTCCACCACCTGTAACGATTGCGACTTTTCCTGTTAAATCAAATAACTCTTTTACATGCATCGACGTTTCCTCCCATTTCCCATATTTACTCTCTCTATTTAAAATCTACATACTAACTAGTTGGTATGTTACTAAGGAAATAATATACAAAATATTTATAATATTCAATACTATTTTTTCACCAAATTTCTCGTTACTATTTTAAAAATAAATTCATTGAATAAGTCTGCTTATTCCCGTAGGAACAAGCATCAGTTATCTCTTTATTTTTGTATATTAATCTACTATTGTTGAAATGTTTTCCTTTTATTCCCGATCCAAAAACACTAGGATTCTATGGTTTGGACGATGATATTCATATCCGCTCTACCATGATTGCCATACCTTGGCCTCCGCCGACACATAGAGTGGCGATTCCCCTTTTTTGTTGACGACGAATCAATTCATGCATTAAAGTCGTCATGATCTTTGCCCCTGTAGCGCCAAGTGGATGTCCAAGTGCAATTGCACCGCCATTGACGTTTACTATACCGATATCTAAATTTAATTCTCGAATGACAGCTACTGCCTGGGAGGCAAAGGCCTCATTTAACTCAAATAAATCAATATCCTTAAGTGCAAGATTCGTACGTTCTAATAGCTTTTTCACTGCAGGTACAGGTCCGATTCCCATGACCTCGGGTGAAACCCCTGTAACCGCCCAATCTACGATTCTAGCCATTGGTTTTATTCCTAATGACTTTGCATGTTGTGATGAAGTTAACACCATCGCTGCTGCACCGTCATTTCTTCCACATGCATTACCTGCTGTAACGGTTCCATTTTCTTTAAATGCTGGCTTAAGCTTGGCAAGGGTTTCAATGGTTGTTTCGGGTCTAGGATGTTCATCGACTGAAACTAAAATTGTATTCATTTTTTCTTTCACTTCAACTGGAATGATTTCCGCAGCAAATTGATTACTTTCAATCGCAATCGCAGCACGGCGTTGACTTTCTACCGCAAAAGCATCCTGTTCTTCCCGCGTTATCGAGTATCGTTTTGCAAGGATTTCTGCGGTGATTCCCATGCCAAGATGGTTTCCATATTGGTCCGTTGGTTGCTGACCCACTTCAGTATTAGAATCAACCAGTTTAGAATTATCACCGCCAAAACGAGAATTCCTCAGATAAATTGGTGCATTGCTCATGCTTTCTGTTCCGCCGGCAACCACAATATTTGCATGTCCAAAGGAAATTTGCTGCGCAGCAGAAGCCACCGCCTGCATTCCAGAGGCACAAAGACGATTTACAGTAAAAGCAGGTGACGTTTCTGGTACCCCCGCACGTAATGCGGCTACTCTCGCAACATTTGAACTCTCTGTGGTTTGTCTTACTTCCCCTAGTATTACTTCATCCACTTGGCTACCCGCAATTCCTGCCCTGTTGATGGCTTCTTTGATGACAATAGAAGCCAACTGCCCTGAATTCAGACTTTTTAATGCGCCGCCATATCTCCCTACTGGCGTCCGAACCGCACTAACAATTACGATATCCTTCAAAGTCTTTCCCCCTTTATCTGTTGGGTACTCCAAACTGACCGGAGTGACCCAAATGCTCTTTCTAAATGCTCTTCGGTCACTCTAGGCTTCCTGCATTTACCCAAATGCTTTTTTTGAATGCACTTCGGTCATTCCAGGTTACTCATAACGACCGGACTACTCTGTATTTATCTTTTTGGGTAACTATGAACCTCCTATAGTTACCCAAACTCTTTTTCATTTTATCCTTCGGTCACTATGAACCGCTATATTCGATATCTAGTTGAGAAGCGATGATGTTTTTCTGTATCTCCGACGTTCCTTCATAGATTCTTGTAATTCGAGCATCCCGATAAAATCGTTCAACAGGATAATCCGCAATATAGCCAAGTCCCCCATGGATCTGAACAGCTTTATCCGCCACCCTGTTATACACCTCTGACCCATAAAGCTTTAACATAGCGGCTTCTTTAATAACTTTCAATCCTTGATCGACCATCCACGCCACTCGGTAAGTAAGCGAACGCAGTGCTTCAATTTCGACCGCCATTTCCGCTAACATATGGCTTACCGCCTGGTGCTTAATAATCGGGGTACCAAATTGGATGCGTTCTTTCGCATATTTAACTGACATATCAAGCAGCATTTGACAGGATCCTAGATTTCTAGAGGCTAAACCCGCCCGGCCATTGGCTAATATCTTTAAAGCATTCACATACCCTTGACCTTCCGTTCCAAGAACATTTACGACGGGTACCTCACAATTCTCAAAGATTAACTCAGCAGAATGTGACCCTCTTAATCCCATTTTCCGCTCAACTGCCCCAATTTTAAAACCTGGAAAATCCTTTTCAACGATGAACGAGGTGATCCCTCTTGCACCTTTTCCAGGATCAGTAACCGCCATTACTGTAAATACACTCGCTTCTGTTGCATTGGTAATATAATGCTTCAAGCCGTTGATAATATATTTATCTCCTTTTCGCACAGCCGTTGTTTTTAAATTGGCTGCATTAGAGCCTGCTTCTGGCTCTGTAAGTGCGAAAGCGCCCAGTTTTTCACCATTGGCCATATCTGGAAGGTATTTTCTCTTTTGCTCCTCATTTCCCATTTCAACAATTCCTACTGTACCAATCCCTGTATGAGCACCGATTAAAGTGGTATACCCGTTATGTGTTTGACCAATTTCCTCATAAAGGGCACATTTTCCGACCATACCAATTCCAAGTCCGCCATATTCCTCTGGAATACTTAAACCGAACAGTCCCATTTCCTTAGATAACGTGATAATTCTATCAGGTATTTGATTCTCATCTTCGATCTGCATAGCAACTGCTTCTACTTCGGTTTGTATGAAATCACGGACATTCTTTTTTAAAAATAATATATCTTCATCTAATTCAAAATTCATCACAAACACCTCACTCTATTCAATTTTGCTGGTAGGCTAATATGTGATAGATGGTTTCAAGGACAGGAGTATCAACCTTCACTTGCTTCCCTTTATTCACAATGTAACCACAAATAGATTCAAGCTCCATCGCGTTTCTTCCCAGCTTATCCTGTAGCATGGAGGTTTGATGATTACGTGCCATTTGGCCCTGAGTCATAATGGTTTCGAAGTAATTTTCGTCGATATCAAATCCGAGTTTCCTTGCCACTGCAATTCCCTCTTTACAGATTCTGAGAGCAGTCTGATATAAACCCTCACGATCTAAAATGGTGCCAATCGGTGATTCTATTAAAGCTGTAATTGGATTGAAGGTGACATTCCAAATAAGTTTTTTCCACTTCATTTCTAAAATGTCGCTAGAGGTGTACGTTACAATGTTTGCAGAATTAAACAATGAGGAAATATCGTTTACTTTTTCTGTTAAGCTATTATCTAATGCCCCAATTACTAGTTTTGGAGAAACCCCAATTTGTTTAACAACACCTGGTTCTTTCAGGGTCGCCTGAATATAAGTGGCTGAAGTTAAAACTCTTTTTTCTCCAAACACTGTCGAGAGAACTTCTTCATTATCGACGCCATTTTGTAAGGTCATGATTAAACAATCTTTTTTTAATATAGGCTGCAACATCTTTGCCACCTCTGATGTAGCCGTTGACTTTACACAAAACAAAAGCAAATCAACATTTGAAAAGGACTCATATTGCTCTGTAAAGGTTTCTCTGACATGTATTTTTTCAACTTCACCTTCAATGGTTAATCCTTTTTCTCTTAGGGTTCTTAGATTATTTCCCCTAGCAAGGAAGATTACTTCATTGCCTGCTTTCTTCAATAAGCCGCCAAAATAACCGCCGACCGCACCTGTACCTGCTATTCCAATCCTCATTCGAATCCTCCGGGAAGTATGTATTTCTCTGAATAGACCAAGAATTTTCTCTTCAGAAAGCAATTTTCAACCTAATAATTCAGGCTGCTCTTTCACTATCCGGTTCCATAACGGCTGGAATTGGAACCATCCTGCCTCGGTTGTACCAACTGTTTCATATGTGACAGCAGCATTTTCGTCATCAATGACTACCGGAGTTCCAACTGCTTCTGCCAGCAATTGTGCTTGGCAGGAACGCTCCATGGTAATAAACCACCACGCCGCTTCATCAACTGATTTTCCCACCGTAAGCAAACCATGATTTCGTAAAATACAGGCCTTACGGTTTCCAAGTGCCTTACCAATCCTCTTGCCTTCCTCAACATCTAGAACGACGCCGGTAAATTCATCAAATAAGGAATGATCGTTATAAAAGGCACAAGCATCCTGTGTTATTGGGTCAAGAAGGCGACCCAAAGATGACCATGACTTTCCATAAACAGAATGGGCATGTGCTGCAGCGATCACGTCAGGTCTTGCTGCATGAATTTGTGAATGAATTGCGAAGGCTGCCCGGTTTACAGGGTAATTCCCTTCAACCACTATACCTTCATGGTTGCAGAGGATAAGGTCGGAAGCTTTTATTTGGCTAAAATGCATCCCAAATGGATTTACCCAGAAATGATCCTTCCTTTCAGGATCTCGTGCCGTTATATGGCCAGCCACCCCTTCATCAAATCCAAACTTAGAAAACAAGCGGAATGCTCCTGCTAATTTTTGTTTTAAATGATTTCTTTCTTCTCCAACAGTCGAAAATACCGGCGGTGTATAACTGAGCCTCATGTTTACAGTCATTAAGGTTCTCCCCCTTTGTTAAAACAAATAGTAATAAACCCAGCCAAAAGGTTGAACATCTCTTTTGGCCGGGTTAATACTATTTAGTATTGGTTAAACAACACTTCACCTTTTAATACATCATTACCATTCTGGTTAACAGCTTGAACCTGAAAGCGAAGCTTATTCTCTACTACTTCCGTTAAGGTAGCTTTTAGTGTAATGACATCATTTAAAAAGACCATTCCTTTAAAACGGATGGAATAATCCTTAACGAAGCCTTCTTCAAAATAAGGAGTAAAAAGCTTTGCGAGATTGCCCATCGTCCACATACCATGTGCAATAATCCCAGGTAATCCAGCCTTTTTCGCTTCCTCATCAATGGTATGAATCGGATTAAAATCTCCTGATGCACCTGCATATTTAATTAAATCGATTCTTGAGACCGGCTCTAACTGAATTTCTTTAACGGATTCACCCACTTGTAACTGCGCTAGAGTACTCATTTTGTTAGCACCTTCCTCACTGCTTCAGAAATAACCACAGTCGATGTTGAACTAAATATGGTATTACCTTCTAAATCTTCACCAAAGCTTTCTACAATCAGAAAACCCATTTCTCCAAAATTGCCTTTTTTTTCAAAGTATTTTTTCACTTCGGAATAGCAAAGAATCTCTTCACCCACCACTAATGGCCGCTCATAATGAAATGTTTGCTCCCCATGGATTAATCCTTTATTCGGTAGATTTAAGCCTTCAATCACACCATAATCAAACGTCCTCGGAAAGGTTGGCGGAGCAATATTGTTTTGATACCTTGAATTTCTCCCTGTTTCTTCATCAAAATAAACAGGATGAAGGTCCCCGATTGCTTCTGCAAATTTCTTTACTGCCCCTCTTTCAACTGTGTTCTTCACCTTAGTGGAACGTTTACCAACTTGTTCACTGAACACGATATCCTCGCCTCACTTTATTTATTAATTTTTAGGTCCGCCAGCTACATAAATAACCTGACCACTTACAAATGAAGATTTTTCATCCGCAAAGAATGCAACAGCATTGGCAATATCAGCAGGCTTACCGCTTCGTCCGACAGGAATATGCGCTACACTTGCTTGGATTAATTGCTCGAATGGAATACCAATCCTAGCAGCTGTTTCCTTTGTCATTTCTGTTTCAATGAACCCTGGTGCAACAGAGTTTGCTGTAATCCCATATCTTCCTAGCTCAATCGCAAGTGTCTTGGTGAAGCCCTGTAATCCTGCTTTTGCAGCCGCATAATTCGCTTGACCGCGATTACCAAGAGCTGAAGTCGAGGATATGTTAATAATGCGGCCGTATTTGTTTTCGACCATGTATTTTTGGGCAGCACGTGCAGCATTAAAAGAACCCTTTAAGTGTACATCCATAACAGTCTGCCAATCTGAGTCTGTCATTTTGAATAATAAGTTATCGCGGATAACTCCTGCATTGTTAACAAGAATATCAATCGACCCGAATACCTCATAAGCCTCTTTAACTGCAACTTCAACCTGCTCAGCATCCACTACGTTTGCTACCTTTGAAAAAACCTCATAGCCTTTTTCTTTTAGTTCATTTGTTGTTTCTACTAATGCTTCTTCATTTAAATCAATAAAAGCTACTTTAGCGCCTTCTTCTGCAAAACGTTCTACAATCCCTTTTCCAATTCCACGGCTTCCGCCTGTAACAAATGCAACTCTTCCTGAAAATCTACCTGCCATATTTATTTCCTCCCGAACTTATCATTTTCATAATCTTGAAAACTATCAATTAATAGATAACGCTTACAAAAATTATTATACGTATTGGCCCACCTTTACATGTCCTTTAATTAAGTTCCGAGCAATGATCATACGTTGAATTTCATCTGTACCATCATAGATTCTCCAAAGTCTTGCTTCACGGTACCAGCGTTCAATTGGCAGTTCTCTTGTATAGCCCATTCCGCCATGAATTTGCAGAACACGGTCCACAACATTATTGCCCATATTAGCGCCATAAAGTTTTGCCATCGAGGCTAGATGACGATTATCTTCTCCGTTATCGAGAGTAAAGGCAGCGTTTAAAACCAGCCATTTAGCTGCTTCAATTTCAACTGCAGAGTCAGCAATTTGCCACTGAATGGCTTGTCTTTCCGCAATTGGCTTTCCGAAGGTGATCCGTTCCTTTGAATAATCAATCGCCATTTGTAATAATCGCTCGGCTGCACCTACGGCCCGGGCACCGACTACCCACCGGGCAAATCCTATCCATTCCAACCCTAGATTGTAACCCTTGTGTAACTCACCAAGAATATTCTCTTCTGGAACTCGAACATTTTCAAATACTAGACCGGCTGGTCCCCATTCTCCCATGGTATGTATATACTCAGATTTCCAGCCCATATCCCGGTCGACAATAAAGCATGTAACACCTTCGCGCCCCTGTGTTGATTGGTGCAGGTCTTTATCTGTGATGGCAATCGCCATGACAAAATCTGCTTCATTTCCACCTGTAATGAATGTTTTTTCCCCATTCAACACCCAGTCATTTCCATCTTTCACTGCTGTCATTTTAATATTTCTAGTATCAGACCCTGCACCTGGCTCCGTCATCGCAAAGCAAGATTTTTTCTCACCATTAATCGTAGGGATTAGATATTTCTTCTTTTGTTCTTCGTTACCGTAATAAAGGATATTGTCTGCGGATCCGCCGAAGCTAAATGGGACAAACGTCTTTGAAACTTCCATCAATACAATGGCCATCATCATTTGCCCTAGGTCTGCTCCGCCATACTCTTCTGGCGTATTTATGCCCCAGAAGCCAGCTTCCTTTGCTTTCAACTGTAGTTCTTTCAGTATTCCTGGAGGAAGACTTGGCTTTCCTTCTCTCTCATTTCTTAGCACATCATTTTCTAAGGGAATTAACTCTTTTTCTACAAATCTTCTAATTGTTTTTTGAACCATTTTTTGCTCATCTGTCAGACGTAAATGCATACCTTTCACTCCATTCATTTTTTAGAATTTAGTATAATAGCCGCTAATTATAATTATGCTGGCAAAACCGGATACATACCTACCGGTTGGTATGTTATTTTAATTTTATTCTGAACCTTCAGATAAAACAAGTTTTTTATTCATAAAATATGATTTTCTCTTTCAAAATTAGACCAATCACAGGAAAAGCAGCAAGTTCTTAATCGTTATTATGTAGATTTCCAGGTTTCAGATATTCCAAATTACCTGATTTTTTAGTAGTATAGATTATGCAACTAAATTTTTTTGAAAATCGTAGGGAACTTTCCTTCCAAGAGAGGATAGGAGTAATAAATGAAGAAAACGAAATTAGTAATTCTTTTCTTAATTACTAGCTTAATTTGGATTTACGCAAGTAACTATATCCTGGCACATTATATCCCTTCGTCCCTTGATAATTATTTAGAACGAGGGAAAGAAATATTCTATATTCTTGTAACAGGTGGAATTTTCTATTTTTTCATCCTAAAAAAAGAAGAACTTGATACCACGAAAGAACAAGAAAAACGTTTATCTACCCTCATCAATTCAATGGTGGATTTTGTAAACTTTAAAGATGGTGAAGGTCGCTGGATTCAAGCCAATGATTTTGGACTAAAATTATTTCAGCTTGAGAATGTTAATTACCTGGGAAAAAAAGACTCTGAATTAGCACAATACACTGAGTTCTATTCTGAGGCGCTTAAATACTGCGAAGTATCTGATGAAGAAACGTGGAAACATGGTACCGTAACACGCTGTGAAGAGGTCGTTCCACTGCCCGACGGAACATCTAAAATATTTGATACGATTAAAGTTCCGTTGTTTCATGAGGATGGAAGCAGAGAAGGACTAGTTATAATTGGTCGCGATATTACGACTCTAAGACAGACAGAAGAGCGTCTTAGCAGAACAGAAAAGCTTTCCGTTGTCGGTGAGTTATCTGCCAGCGTAGCCCACGAGATTAGAAATCCCCTAACCTCATTAAAAGGGTTTGTACAATTATTGCAAATGGAAGATGATAAACACCAAGATTATTATCAAATTATGCTAGATGAATTAAATCGAATTAATCATATTGTAGGCGAGCTCCTACTCTTAGCGAAACCGCAGCATTTAAAATATTCAAAATTAGCCATTCAAAAAATTCTAAATGATGTCATTTCATTATTAGCCGTCGAAGCAACCCTTTACAATGTTCAGATTGAATCAAATTTTCCAAAGAAAGATATCATCATTGAATGCGAACCAAATCAGTTGAAACAGTTATTTATTAATTTAATCAAGAATTCAATTGAAGCTTCGAAAAGTGATAGTAAAATATCGATTTGTCTCGGTCTCATTGAAGGCAATCGATTAGCCATTACAATACAAGATCAAGGCTGTGGTATTTCTAAGGAACGTCTACAAAAGATTGGTGAACCCTTCTATTCATCAAAAGAAAAAGGGACAGGCTTAGGATTAACCGTCAGCTATAAAATTGTTCAATCCCATAAAGGGAATATTATTTTTGATAGTGAAATTGGCATTGGAACCACCGTTAACATTACCTTACCAGTGGTACAAAATTCTTCAACTGATTCAAGTCATTCAAAAGTAACTGTATAAAAAAAGTTCCTTTACGGATGGTAAAGGAACTTTTTTATGCAGATTGTTTACCTGTACTTACTTTTTGTGTATGTTTACGTTGAATATCTCTTAGATGTAATCGAATGATAAAGGCCATTCCCAATATGATTCTTTTCCAACGTCTTGCTTTTCTTTCTTTTGGTCCGTAAACATAACGATTCCAAAGATAATAAACAGACTCCTCAAGAATAATAAAAAGTATATATATTCCTGCAGCCATCGTAATCCAGTACCACATAGTAGAACCCCTTTCCAAAGTATTACTTATTCTTATCTGTCCATTGTTCTCATCTTCATTATACCTCCTATTCCTTCGACAATTCAGAAATTTCCATCTCCTTATAATTACAAATTTCTACATAATAAAAAACCACTTGGACTTACCAAATGGGGCAGCCAAGCGGTTTCGCTATTGTTAGTTTGGTTCTTTATATGTTTTTGCACGTTCACTGTCACTCATACCTTTGGTGGTTGGATCCTGTACGATGCCCATCAATGATAATAAAATAAATAAGGAATTAATAAAGGTTAAAATGGATTGCTGAATCGCATCTGTAAGTTGAAAATCAGTAATCCCTAATGCATTTAATCCTTGCAAAAGCATTTGCGCCACTATCATCAGCTGAGCAACAAACGCCATTACCCAGCTTTTGTTCTTAAAGCGGACTTTCCAGTTGATCATTCTCACATCCCCTTTCTATGTTAAAGACGTTCTTTTTATTAACATATGCTTGGACTGAAAATGGTTGTCCGCCAATATCATAGTATTAACAATTAAACTTCTCTTCTCATTGCTCTGAGTACATCCACTTTTGTTGCTCTTTGGGCAGGACGAAGACCTGAAAGTATGGTTACCCCATAACAGATGACGATACAGATAATGGGAAGACTCAGTGGAATATCGCTAAAAACGATTTCAGGAGGTGTTTCTTCCCCAAACGCCTGTTTAATGATTAAAGGTATCACAAAGTTGACAGCATAACTAAGACAATAGGAAACGACGGTCCCAATGAATGCCCCTATCAAACCAATATAACTACTCTCTAACAAAAAGATTCTCTTTATGGTACGAGGATTGGCTCCAATTGCTTTCATAATTCCGATATCCGGTGCACGTTCTGTTACGGCCATCGTCATCGTATTGTATATACCAATAGAAGCAATCAGAATCGCAATGGTCCCGATGAAGATGAGTCCTGCCTTTGCAATCGCGAACATCAAATTAACTTCTTTTAATTCATTTACTACAGAATAGGTGGCATAGTCTTTTTCCTTAAGGTGATCCACAATGCCCTGGACTGCTTCCATGTTTTTTGCATAGATCTTTACATCATCAAAGGTATTTTTTGAAGCTTCTAATTCTGCTAAATTTACCTGACTAGCGGAATCCAAAACAATTCCTTTTGGTGTTCCGGTGAACTCCTCGATTTCCTTTAATAATTCCTCCGAAATATAGACACTCCTGTCTTCTGCCCATTCCTTCGTTGGCTTTTTAGATATCCCTACGACTGTAACTGGAAATACTTTTTCTATTTGTTTACCATCTTCGATTTTACTAACAGTTAATACGATGGTTTCTCCAATAAGCTTTCCGTTATACCGGAACTCTTCCTTTAATTGACCTTGATCGTCAAACATTTCTTTTGTTTGTTCACCTTTAACACCAAGATTCAGTGGAAAATTATATCCTACCACTACTTCAGCCTTATCCTTACCGAGGCTGCCTTCTGACAATTCAAAACCAGCCTTTATTTCAGAAGGAAAGTTGGCTACCACCGTTTGTGTGCTCTGCTGATAACTACCAATGGAATAAATACCTTCCTGCTGCAGCATTTTTCTTCTTGTTACGGCTTTCACATCAGACATCTCTTCGAATGCCTGAACGTCCTTATCATCTAACTGACGATAGCCGCCATTCTCTTTGGTTTCTTGACCGTAGACATCAATTTGTGTCATGATTCGTCGTTCTGTTATTTCCTTAACCATTGATTTTTGTAATCCGAAGCCAACGGAAGCAAGAACAATTAAAAATGCACAGCCCATCGCTGTCGCTAGGATTGTCATGTAAACACGCGTTCTATTTTTCTTCATATTTTGGCGGACGAAACGGAATTGGTCTCTCAGCTTCATACTAGCACCCCCTCGTTAATCCGTCCGTCTTTCAATTCAATCGTCCTGTGACCGATATCAGCAACCTTTTCGTCATGTGTAATGATTAAAAATGTTATTCCTAAATCTATGTTTAACTGCTTGATAAACTTCAATAAATCTTCTTCTGTTTCACTGTCAAGACTTCCAGTTGGTTCATCCGCTAGAATGATAGGCGGATTCACGATTAAAGCACGGGCAATACTTACCCTTTGCTGTTGTCCCCCTGATAATTCTCCAGGATAGTGGTCCTGATAATCTAGCAAGCCAACCTTCGCCAGCATTTCCTCTGTCTGTTTTTTCCGTACAGCTTCGCTGACCCCTTTTAAAATTAATGGAAGCTCCACATTTTGAAAGGCTGTCATACTAGGAATCAACTGAAAGCTTTGAAAAATAAAGCCAAGATTTTTAATTCTAAAATCTGCAAACTTCGTCTCATTCATTTGTGAAACCTTCTCACCATTCATCCAAATTTCACCCTCTTTTGGATGAATAAAACCACTTACTAGGTTTAATAAAGTGGATTTACCAGAACCACTCCGACCCACAATCGTGACAATCTCCCCTTTTTCAACCTCAAAAGAAATATCCTTAAGGACAGGTATAACTGTTTGTTTCCCCTTTTTACCCACCATAAAGTCATGGCTTAAATGTTTTATTGTAATCATAGTTTCCTCCTGTGTTTCCCTACTTCACATTAATAGACGATGACCCATCACCCAAACCCTACAGGTTTATGAAATTTTATTTCGAATTCACCATAAAAGGCTATTATTGGTGTTTCTTCGCTAAAAAATTTATAATGAATAAAGCAAAAAACCTTTTGAAGGAAAGGAGACAGTATGGAAAAATTACGCCCATATTGGGAAATGATTGTCCGTTTCTGGAAAAAGAAGCACCTCACACAGCTATTATTATTAGTTATTTTGATTGTCGTGCTCGTAACCATTGTTTACTTTGGCTGGCTTGCAACAAGAGCAAATGTCCAGACATTAAAGGAAGGTCTTAGTCAGCCAACCGTCATTTATGATCGTAATGAAAGTGTCGCTACAAATGTTGCGACTAATCGGACTGAGGGGGTTAAGATTGAAGAGCTTCCAAAATATGTTCCTGGTGCAGTGGTTGCCATAGAAGATGAGCGCTTTTATGAACATAACGGATTTGATCTTAAGGGCATTATGAGGGCTTTATTCAACAATTTATTTGCGGGAGAGATTACTGGCGGCGGCAGTACGCTCACACAGCAATTAGCGAAAAACGCATTGCTTTCCCCTGAACAAACCTACAAACGAAAAGCGGAAGAGTTATTTTTAGCCGTAAAGATTGAAAAAGTCTATAAAAAAAATGAAATCTTACAAATGTACTTAAATCAAGTTTATTTTGGAAGTGGTGCATGGGGAATCGGTAATGCTTCAAAGAGATATTTTAATAAAGAGATTAAGGATGTTACGATCAGTGAAGCTGCCCTGCTAGCAGGATTATTGCAGTCACCAAATTACCTTGACCCAACAAAAAACTATGACGTAGCGATAAAACGAAGAAATGTCGTTCTTAGCAAGATGAATGAACTTGGGATGATTACGAAGGAACAATACACTACGGCAAAGGATGAAAAGATCGAGATTAATAGCGGCAGCGGAAGTGTTGTTGAGCGTAAATATCCTTATTACGTGGATGCGGTCTTAAACGAGGCAATCAATAAATACGGTTTAACGCAGGAAGAAATTTTAACAAGAGGTTACCGGATATATACCGAATTAGACCAAAACCTGCAAGCAGGCCTCGAAAAGGTAAATAATAATAAATTACTTTTCCCGAGAACTTCTGGTGATCGTATTGTTCAAAGCGGTTCTGTTCTAATGGACCCGGCTTCAGGAGGTGTACTCGCTCTTGTAGGCGGTCGTGGTGAACATGTGTTTAGAGGCTTTAACCGCGCTACCCAATTAAAGGCTCAGCCAGGTTCGACGATTAAGCCGCTCGCGGTATATACACCTGCCCTTGAGGAAGGTTATACTTTTGACTCAGAGCTCGTTGATGAGCCTACTTCTTTTGGAGAATACAAACCAGAAAATTTCTCAAAAACTTTTCAGGGTAAGGTTCAGATGTACAAAGCTTTAGAGGAATCGTTAAATGTCCCAGCAGTTTGGCTCTTAAATGAGATTGGTCTCGAGAAAGGATTAGACAAGCTAAAAACCTTTGGATTCCCAATCGAAAAAAAAGATAAAAATCTGGCCATTGCACTAGGAGGAATGAGTAGAGGAGTATCACCGCTCCAACTAGCAAATGCATTCTCTGCATTTCCAAATGGCGGCAAGCGACAAGACAGCCATCTTATCACAAAAATTGTCGGTCCTACCGGAAATATCATTGCGGAACGTGAACCTGAAACTACAAAGGTAACTTCCAAGGAGAATGCGGATAAGATGACCGCCATGCTTCTTAATGTGGTAGAATCTGGCACTGGAAAAAACGCACGTATTCCGGATGTTCAGATAGCAGGAAAAACAGGTTCAACTCAGCTTCCCTTTACTGATATAAACGGGACGAAAGATCAATGGATGGTTGGTTACACCCCTAACTTAGTCGCAGCGATATGGATAGGTTATGACCAAACTGATCGACAGCATTATCTTCCAAGCAGCGGTTCCGGAAATGTTGTCCCGATTTTCAAAGAAATTATGAAATCATCAATCCCTCATATACAAAATGAAACTTTTGATGTTGTTTCGATTAATGACCAATTAGCTGGTAAAGCACAAACCAGAGAAGAGATAAAAGAGCAGGCAGAGAAAATCAAAGAGGAATTAAATCAAAATGCCCAAAAGCTCGGTGAAAAGCTTCAAGAACAAGCCCCAGTATGGAAAAAAGGCTTTGAAGATGCGATGATTTCAATCGGAAAAGGCATTGATTCAGTCATACAAAAACTGCAGGGGTTAAAAGAATAGCACGCCTCAACGGCGTGCTATTTTATTTAAGAGTAATGGGATGGTAAAACGCAGCTGCTATTTTTTTTAAAGCCTCTTCTTGATTTTGTTCAAAGGCAATTATGAAGCAGGTTGCAGGACCAGATGATTTTACAACGTCAAGATTTGTACTAAGCATTTCTTTCGTAAATTCTTTATTTGTAAACATTTGATTAAATTCATATAAGATTCCTTTTGAGCCAACTGGCCAAACCATTATTTCTTCAAGTTTAGAGACTTCTCGAAAAATCAATAACGGTACCACCTGGTCTGCCTGGTCAATTACTTCATTCCCCACTAATGGGCTGCCGATTACGGCGAACTTAAGATCACCTGAAAAAATCTTCTCCGATTCTTTAGATAAAGATTTTTTCCCCAGAACTACTAGTCCAATAGCGGATTGTTGTAAATGGAAATTACTCTCCGTACTGCCTGTTATCGGTACTTCCACTAGGTTTAATTCTTCTAAACCTTTTTGAATTCCCTTTACAAGCTCACACCATGTGTCTATTCCACAAAAATTGTGAAGAACAACTGAAAAAGGAATTCCTCCTGCTGCGATACATTCCATTGCTGCTACTCTAAATGAGTAATAGGCAACCGTTTCGTATGAAACCTGTACATAGTCTTCTGTTTTCATTCCGATGCCGCCGCTATTATCACTTGCGATTATAAGCGACTCTTCATTAGTTAACGGAATTGTAATGATATCCCTCATAATTTCACATCTTTATTAATGAAATCTTGTTTAAACAAAGCTTTTAGTCGTGGGATTGCCACTAAAGCGATGACCGTATTAATCAATGAACCGATGAACAATGATGGAACTAATGCCACATAAAAAGCTTTATTCATTAAAATGATAAACGGCAAGGGTGCAGCAAATGTATTCGCAAGGATAAAAAGGACACTAGCTGTACCTTTTTTATTCTTCTGATAAAGAACACCAAAAAGAAAGACAAGAAGAGCCATTTCAATTGCAATGAATACATGCATCGGTCCTAATGGAAAACCTGAAATTAAGGCAGATAACAAATGCCCTAACGCACCGACCAATGCTCCTGCCCCACTTCCTAACAAAGCAGCAGCAAGTAAAGCTGGAAAAACATCAAAAGCCACACTGCCTACGATGGCAGGAATCTTAATCGCCGCGCCAACTGTGGATAGTGCTGAAAACAATGCGAGTAAACTTAGCATTCTACTTTTCATCTTTACGTTTCCCATCCCTGAATACTTTTGCACTTCGAACATACTCTACATCTTTTACGTTGAGTCGAAAATTCACCACTCTTGCTAATGCAAAGAAATAATCGGAAAGACGATTTAAATATTTTAGTGCTAATTCAGGAGTTTTCTCATCGGTCTTCATTAAAGCTACCACTAATCTCTCTGCCCTTCTCGTCACTGTTCTAGCAATATGAATCGAAGCAGATGGTTTCGTTCCGCCCGGTAAAATAAACCTTTCCAGCTCCGGAGCTTCTTTGATGTATTCATCGATTTTCATTTCTAAGGAGTCAATGGCTTCTTTTTCCAGCTTATGCTCTACTTTATCGGATATATTGGCAAGATCCCCGCCACAATCAAATAATTCATGTTGGATTTTCTCAAGATCGACTCGTACATCTTTAAATACTTCTACATCGAGTTCAGTCATCACTTGGCCGACAAAGCAATTTACTTCATCTACTGTTCCATAAGCTTCAACTCGAATATCATCCTTGTCGACTCTTCCTCCAATAATACTTGTCTTTCCTTTGTCACCAGTTCTCGTATAAAGTCTCATAACTTCTCATCCCCTGATTTTTTTATTGTTTGATTTAATCCATACCAAATAATATCTACTTTATCTGCTTTAGCAGCAAGATCTTGATAAGCCCAGCCTGTTACATCCCGCCATAATCGATTCTCTGTCTCCATCGGGACAATTCCCTTTGTAATATCATTCCCAATCATGACAAGCTTTCGGTTAGACTCTGCTTTTTCCCATAACAGCCAATCGTTTATGGTAGTATTCCAGATTTCACGGCACATGTAAGAATCGTAGGTTTTAGTTAATTCTCTCAACCAAACTTCAATACCTTCTAAAACGAGCAAATTACTTTCTATTTGGTTAATGTCAGCCTTCAGATAATCCTTCTGATAGGCTGACAGCCAAGTACCACTTATCCCATAATTTTCCTTTACCCAAGCTCTTTTGCCGTTAAAGGCACCTCCCGTAATAAAGTGCAACGGTCACGCCTCCTTAATGCTTCTTTATCAAAAACAAGTTCATATCCTAGATGATGTGGTACTTGCCACGTCCAAAAATCCCTGTGCTCTGGTGCACATTCTGATAATAAATATCGAATGACCCCACCATGAGTAATAATTGCACATCGTTGAATATTTTGAGAGAGAATTTCTTCAGTAATCTTTTCCCATCCCATAGAAACCCTTCTAGTGAACTCCAAAAATGACTCTCCTTCTGGAGGACTAAAAGATATAGGATCCGAAAGCCAACGCTGGTAAAGAGGGACTTCTTTTAAATCTCCATAGGTTTTTCCTTCCCATTTACCGAAATTCATTTCTCTTAAATGATATAAAAGATTCAACTCTTTATCTGGAAAAAGTATCGTTGCAGTCGTAATGCACCTTGGCAAATCACTAGAAAAATATAGATTGTACCTGGTGCTTGTGCTAATTTTCTTTGACTCAGGACATAGAGGGGAATCATTCCACCCTAAGTAGGCTTTGCGTTTATTCTCCTCCGTTAGGCCATGACGAAATAATGCAACAACCACAGTGTCATCCATAGAAATAACTCAGTCCCTTCTACTGCTGCCCCTAAAATATCGCCCGTAATTCCACCAAACCATTTCATAGCTTTTCGACGGCAAAAAAGCAACATAACGAATGCTGTCACAAGTAATATGGAGACATAATAGAATCCACCATCAAACAATAACATGAGAACAAGGAATCCAATGATATAGACAAGATAGGTCCATAAATCCTTGGGGGTTGCGGCACTTTGAAAAAGCGCTCCAAGCCCTTCTTTTTTTGCAGACTTTACTGTTAATAACAGCAGACCCATAACGCTTTTGCTAAATAGGGGGATTGCAGCAATCATCAGATATGAATTAACATGTACATTTAAGGCTATTTCATATATAAAAAGAAAACGGCTGCTTAACAAAACAATGACCGAGATAACACCAAATGCACCGGTTCTAGGGTCGTTCATTACCTGTAGTCTCTTTTGCTGATCTTTATACGAAAAATAGCCGTCACTTGCGTCCATCCAGCCATCCAAATGGATTCCACCTGTTAAAAGAATACTGATTAGCCATAGTAAAAATGCTACTGCGAGATCAGAAAAAGGAGTATATTCTAGCAATAGATAAAATAGCCCGGCATATATGCCACCTTGAAGCAGACCTAGCAGTGGGAAAGCTTGAACAGCGCTTTTTAGATGTGGTTTGTCCATTGGTAATTCAAGATGTACTGGAATGGCAGTGAAAAATTGCAGATTGATTAAGAAGCCCTTTAGATGTTTTCTCATTTCGAGCACCACTTGATGATGATGTCATTTAGCAACTCAAAGTTTAAGTGTTCTTTCATTCGAGCGGCAATCTGATCATATCTTTTATCTTTGTATTCTCTTATATGGGTTGTTTCTTTCGTATGTAATCCCTTGCTTTTCCGAATAAGGTTTAACCAAGTATTTCTCCATTGGTCATTATGAAATAGATGATGAAGATACGTCCCAATGATTTGACCATCACTGCCAAAATAACCTTCTTCATTTCCATTCTCTAGCGATAAAAATGAACATCCTTCCTTGTGTAAAACCGTTTTTCCTAAATGAATTTCAAACCCTTCTAGTTTTCTATTAGCCACCAAACCTGTATTTTCGTGGTATACTCCAGCCGCTCTTACCGTTTCTTTTTGTTCATAAAAAATTGTTGTCCCTGGAATCCAACCCAATCCTTTTTCTATACTGTTAGCTATCCCTGTATCTGAACCAGCTTTATCAATGATTTCTTCACCAAGTATTTGATATCCACCACAAATACCGACAACATAGCCGCCATTCTCAATATGGGTTTGTATCAAAAAGTCTAACTTTCTATCTCTTATACTCTTCAAATCATTCATGGTACTCTTTGTTCCAGGAATAATAACGGCATCAGGGTTACCAAATTCAGAAGCCTGTTTCACCCAGCGGATGGACACATCTTCTTCATATAAAAACGGTTCGAGATCACTATAATTTGAGATATATGGAAGCTGAATCACCGCAATATCCAGATTACCCTTTTTGCTGGTTGAAAACTGCTGGTTTAATGACAAGGAATCTTCGCCATCAATCATATGATTCTCTAAATATGGTAAAACCCCTAAAACTGGAATCCCCGTTTTCTTTTCCAGCCAGTGAATACCATCTTCAAATAAGCTGATATCCCCGCGGAATTTATTAATGATTACTCCTACGACTCTTTGTCTTTCTTCCGGCTCCAAAAGCTCTAGAGTCCCAACAATGCTTGCAAAAACTCCGCCTCGATCGATATCTGCCACAAGGATCACTGGAACATCAGCCAGCTCGGCAACCTTCATATTCACAAGTTCTCGATCCGTCAAATTGATTTCAACCGGACTTCCAGCTCCTTCTATGACCACTAGTTCGTATTCACTCGATAACTGGTCTAAAGACTTCTTTATCACTTTAAGTCCTTTTTCGTAGAAAGTATCTCGATACCCTCTTCCAGAAAGAGTTTTCAACGACTTCCCTAAATACACAATCTCTGAATCTTGATTCGAGCGGGGTTTTAATAATATTGGATTCATCCAAACTGTTGCCTCAATTTTTGCAGCCTCAGCCTGAATTCCTTGTGCTCTCCCTATTTCTTTCCCGTCTATTGTCACATAAGAATTATTGGACATATTTTGAGATTTGAAGGGTACAACTTTTCTGCCATTATTGGCGAACATTCGGCAAAGTGCTGTCACAATAAGGCTTTTACCAACATCGGATGCTGTTCCTTGTATCATAACTCCTTTCATTACTTAACTCCCTTCATGTTGATCGGTATTCCTGCTTCAACCAAAAAGGCATGATCAGCCTTGTTCACCAACTGTTGATGGATCTTTCCGAGAATTCGTCCATATGAGAAAACGAGATCATTATCTGCCATTGACTCATAGAAAACCTCATTACTAACAACAATTAAAACTCTTGCTCTTTTTCTTATTTCATTTAAACCTATCAAGATCGTTTCCATAACACGTACTAAAAGTGACTCATCCCATTTATGATTGGAAGAAAACAGTTCATTATTTAAAAGAGTCGTCACGCAATCGATAAGAATAATATCTTCATGGTTAAAAAGATCCGCAATCTCACCAATATTTAGTGACTGTTCAATGGTCCTCCAACCAAACTTTCCAGCCTCTCTGTCCCTCT
>JAPSKD010000396.1 GCA_031177865.1 Bacillus sp. (in: firmicutes)
GTTAAATTACCAATGTCGGATGAAATAGTTAGATTGGTATCCTTTCCAAATAAGAATTGCATGCGCTGTCTTGTATTTTTAAGTCCATGTCCGCTGTTAGCCTCCGGTTCCTCAATTCGTTCATCTATCGAGCCATTATCCATAACCTTCAATACAATCTGATCCTGCTCGCGATTAAGAGTAATCCTTAATGAAGCTTCTCCCATTTGTTTTTCGAGTCCATGTTTAAAGGCATTTTCAACAAGTGTTTGTAAAATAAAAGGCGGGATATAATATTCCAAAACCTCTTTATCAATTTCTGTTTCAATCTTTAACCGTTCACGGAATCGCAGTTTTTGAATGTCAATAAAATACATTGTGTACTGCCATTCTTTTTGAATAGAAATCATTAACTCATTGTTCTGATATTTGAATTTTAGATAAAGAGAAAAAACCTCAAGCGCTCTTACTAATTCCTCTGTCCTTTTTAATCGGGCCAAACTTAAAATGACGTTTAACGTATTAAATAAGAAATGCGGCTGAATTTGTTGATTGAGTTGATTATATAAAGAGAGACGAAGTTCACTTTCAAGCTTAATCTCTTTATTGGCACGTTCCAATGCATCGATCCGCTCCTCAAATAAAAAGATAAACAGGAGGGCAACAGCACCAATAATAGGGACAATCACGAAAAAGCTAATCAATAATATAAAACTATTGTAAGTAACCATATTATTAACCCCTTCTTTACAAAGGCTCTTGTTTCTATGTATTTTCGCATAAATTTTGAGAGAAAGATTTGAATATGTGAGATTTCCTTACGAATAATTAGTAAACTTCATTTCTTGATCTTCTGTATAGTAGCTAAACAAAGATGAAAACTACGATTGTTTGTTACAAAACTTCTTTTTGTTTGATGTTACCAAGATCCATCGCCACTAACCGAATGTTCATAAATCTAACTGGTTTAAAATGCTGTTCACAAACCATGTTAGATAAAATAACGTAGTTCAAGACAGTTAAACCTCAATGCTGATATTGTTTAAAACAAGGAATTGAATTACAACTAGTCTCCCTAACTGGTAAGACCGGTCTTACCAGTTAGGGAAACATAAACCTAATTAATTATCAGGACCTAAATGAATTCGAAGATATAAATTTCGAATCATAACAATGTGAAAAATAGTCTGCCCAACTACCTACCTGTAAAAGGAGTGATAAATATGTCTACCATGGAACGAGAAGTAGTTCATTTTCAACAAGTTGACAAAATCTTCAATAACGAAATAACTGCTTTAAGTAATTTTAATCTATCTATTAAAGAAGGCGAGTTCATATGTTTTTTAGGACCTTCGGGATGTGGTAAATCAACAGCTCTAAGAATGGTGGCAGGATTAGGAGAAGCCACATATGGGTCTGTCGAGGTTTTTGGAAAATCTCCAAAGGAAATTATTAAAAAAACCAACGATGTTGCTTTTGTTTTTCAAGATGCTAATTTGTTGCCATGGAGAACAGTCCTTGATAATGTCCTTCTTCCTCTTGAATTAAAGGGTGGGAATAAGAATGAACAAAAACAAGAAGCCATTCGTGTACTTGAAATGGTTGGATTAAAAGAATACCTGAAAGCTTTTCCTCGTCAGCTATCAGGTGGTATGAAGATGCGCGTTTCGATTGCTCGGGCTTTAGCGGCGAAGCCAAAGCTCTTGTTAATGGATGAACCATTTGCTGCACTTGATGAAATTACCAGACAGACATTGCAAATGGAACTTTTGGATATTTGGAAAAGGGAGAATATGACAATTATTTTTGTTACCCATAACGTCTATGAAACTGTATTTCTATCTTCTCGAATTGCTGTCATGTCTGCACGTCCGGGTAGATTATCATCACTAATTGATATTGATTTACCATTTCCAAGAGAACTGAGTATTAGAACGGAACCTCGTTTTACAAAATATGTAGATCTAGCCTCAGAAAAGCTTGAAAGTGGCAATGAAAAAAGGGAGCTGAATTAAATGTCTACACCTTCTGTTGAGATATCGAAAAGCCAGGGAGTGTTAACGAAAAAAGCATCCATGAAGAAAAATACCGCTTGGAATAAGTTTAAGCAGTTCTATTTTGGTCCAATCATTGCATTTATCTTATTTATTGCGATTTGGCAAACCGTTCCTGTGCTTTTAGGACTAAAACCTTACATTTTACCTAAGCCCACAGATGTTTTTCATGCGGCAATGGTAGATTGGCACCTACTTTGGCCGGCAGTGCAAATAACTGTAGTGGAATCGATGATAGGTTTTATCGTTAGTGCTGTAATTGGAATTTTAGTTTCGATATTATTAGCTAGTTCAAAAATTTTGGAAAGAAGTATCTACCCGTACGCAATTATTTTACAAACGATACCGGTGGTTGCGGTCGCACCGATAGTTGTCATTTGGTTTGGCGCAGGCTTTAACTCTATTATTGTCATTTCATTTTTAATTGGGTTCTTTCCCGTTATTTCGAACACGCTGATGGGGTTAAATTCCGTAGATAAAAATATGGACGATCTATTCACTTTATATAACGCTTCAAAATGGCAACGCATGTGGAAGTTAAGAATTCCATCAGCCTTACCGTATATGATGGCTGGTTTGAAGATTTCGTGTACGTTGTCAATTGTTGGGGCAATTGTTGGGGAATACATTGCAGGGATTGGCGGGGGAAAAGGTGGGCTTGGTTACTCGATCACGGTTGCGTCGGTTCAAGTGAAAACAGCTTACTTATTTGGTTGTGGTATAGCGGCTGCCGTTTTAGGAGTCGGTTTCTACCTTATAGTAAGCTTGTTTTCTAATTTTATGCTTAAATCTTGGCACGAATCAGCTATGAAGAATGAAAAATAAAGAGAATAGGGGAATTACGATGGGAAAATTTTTAGGTAAGAAATTAGGTTCTTTCTTAATGAGCTTATCATTGATTTTGGTGCTAGCTGCTTGTGGAAATCAGGAGGCTAGCAGTGCTACCGACTCAGATGAAAAAAACGATAGTGAGAAAACAGTAGAAATAGAGCCAGTAAAGCTTGTGTTAAACTGGTTTGCTCAAGCTGGTCATGGTGGAATTTATGCGGCAGACGAACAAGGATTCTTTGAGGAAAAAGGGTTAGATGTAACAATTGAACCAGGTGGGCCGCAAATTTCCTCCATTCAAATGGTTGCCGCCGGTAGTGCAGAGTTTGGACTTGTTCATGCTGACCAACTAGTTGTTGCAAGGAATCAAGGCGTAGAATTAGTGGCGCTTGCTTCGATTTACCAAAGTAGTCCTCAAGCACTTATGTTCCATAAAGGCCATGGCGTGGATAATTTTAGTGAAATTAACGGTCGAACAGCTTTTATCCAACCAGGAATTGCTTATTGGGAATACTTCAAGAGTATATATGATTTAGAAGATGTAAACGAATTAGCCTTTACAGGTGACCACACGAACTTCATGGAAAATGAGAAGTCCGTGAACCAAGTATATGTAACTGGAGAACCTTTCTTTATGGAACAGCAAGGTATCGAAACAGAAGAAAAGCTCATTTCTGATTCTGGATACGATCCCTATCAATATGTTTTGTATGTAACAAAGGATTATCTAGAAGAAAATGAAGAAACGGTTAAAAACTTTGTAGCAGCATTTATTGAAGGATGGGAGCATTTTAAGGAAACTCCCGAAGAGACTTTAGAGGTAATCCATGAAGCAAATCCAGATAAATCAATGGAATCTTTACAGTATGAGTTAAATACTGCAAAAGACTTTATCTATATTGGTGACGCAGTAGAGCATGGTTTTGGATACATGACAGAAGAAAGATGGTCCACTTTGATCGATCAATTAAAGGAAGCTGGTGTATTAAATCAAGAAGTAAAACCAACGGATGTGTTTACAACCGAATATTTACCATACTAATTGTGCCCGTCATTAATGAAAAAAAGAGAAGCAGCATAAGGAATTTTAAAAGTGTCAACATATGTTGACACTTCAGCTATTTTAAAATATAGGAGGTTTTTTGATGGGAAAAATAATTAAAAATGTTCGTTTCGACGGCCTGTTATGGGATTTGTTTATTAAGGATGGGATGATCCAAAAAATTGAAAAATCTAACGCAGATGCAACCTTCACCTCTACTTATTATGATGCACAAGGCTTATTATATTTGCCTACTTTAGCAGACATGCATGTTCATTTAGATAAGCATTTTCTAGGTGAACCATGGCGTCCACTC
>JAPSKD010000397.1 GCA_031177865.1 Bacillus sp. (in: firmicutes)
TGGAATACGGTTTCGTAATAACCGAATTCTCCATCTTAATCCCGAATGGCATTGAAAATTGTAAGTCGTCAATGCTTAGATTCCAGTCCAATTCCATTGGGTTCAAACCATAATCAGCCCAATTAATCGAGTGATAAGCCTCGACCACTTGTTCGTCTCGTTTTACCCATTTACCTTTAGCCAGCACAGAATGAGGTGTCGGGTTTTCGATACTAGATAGGAAGTTGATATTTGCGACGCGTCCAGTTGCAATATTGCCATGTAGATGGTCAATATTGTAATAACGTGCAATATTCACTGTCGCCATGTTATAAGCGTCTATCACTGGTACGCCTTTATCAATAGCGATGCGAATCATTTGGTCGGTGATACCTTGTTCATAAAACGTGGATGTTGAACCATCAGTATTAAACATTAACCGATCATAGGCTTCAATTCCTAATCGTTTCATATCATCCAGCAAGTCTGGCAGGTCAGGACGAATAGAAGAATACCTAAGTGAAACCATATAGCCCTGCATTAAGCGATTATATACTTCTTCGCCTGTCATTGCTTCATGGTCACTATCTGCACCTAACAGAATCATTTTTGCTAATGTTTTCTCCGAGGCACCTGGAAAATGTCCTTCAATCTTTTTGTGCATTCGTTTTGCCTCTTGTATCCAATGCAGCATCATATCATCGCCGTCTAACAACTTAGGCCAGCCAGTCAATTCACCGCCTTGAAGGACAGCGTCATGCTCTAGCCACGATTTAATATTGCTATGTGAAAAAACATCTTCTTCATTTAAAATTTCCGTTTGCGCATCAAACCGGCACCACCAGAACATGGTTGTCGGGATGGAACGCAAGTCCTTCAATAAAGAAAACGCTTCCTTTTTCTTCAAATTCATAATCAAGGACATGTTGTCATTGATGATTGTCGTTGTTCCAAACTGGGATGCATAAGCCGCCAGCGTATGGGGATTATATAATTGATAAGGATGGGCATGTGGCTCGATATACCCAGGAACAAGAATTTCATTTGTACAGTCAATGATTTCACAGTTTTCCACTTTTGGCGGTAAATTCTCGCCAACATATACTATCCGATCTTCATATATCCAAATATTCGCGCGCATCCACTGGCGAAATGTTTGATTTAAATATAAGGCATTTTTTAATAAAATGGTTGGTGAAGTTTTTCCATCTAAAACGGATACATGCATGCGTAAATGTTTATTTTTCCATCGATAACGTTGTTCGAGCATACGATACCCTCCCTTTCTCAGAAGCTATTTATCTAGTTAGAAAAGCAAAAGCGCCTGTTTTAGGGACGACAAGCAAAGGACAAGCGCTGACAGAAGGCGTGCCTTTTGCCTTCCGAAGCGATTGGCTTTTGACCTCGAGCCCCTAGGCTGCTTGCGCTAGACAGTAAGAATGTTGATTTCTCAATAAAGAAAGCCCTTACAAAATCAATTTATCTCTATACTATCATATTTTATTGTTTAACGCATTAAAGAATTGGATAATTGCTGTAAAAACATTGTGAAGGAGTGAACAATATGAACGTTACTAAAAATATCGGGATCCTTAATGCATTAATAAGGATTACAATTGGGCTTACAATCCTTTCGTGGAGTACAGCTAAAATGGTGAAGTTTCCTTGGAGAGATTCCTATTTATTTATTGCCATCTGCGGAGCAATGAAGGTGGCAGAGGGAATCGTCCGTTTTTGCCCTGTTACAGCGCTATTTCAAAGATATCAGGAAATGGACCAGGAAAAACCATTGGCACTTGGTGATGGGTCAAACGATGGCAATGTTGATGAAGTACTTCCATATAACCCAACTTAAATAATACTCTGTTTCAATAAGGAACTTTTGGTTTTTAGCTGCTATACGTGCCCTTCTCCTCGACTTTTTGGTGTTTACGGTAACGATTAGACGCTATTCGTGTCCTCCTCCTTGTTTTTTTGAGGTTTACGGTAACGATTAACACAAAATCGTTACCCTTTCACCAATTTTTTCCGAACCAGCGGTAACGATTAAAAGCGAAACTCATGATCCAACCTAAACTAAAAATAAACGGGCTGACCGTGGTTGGTCAGCCCTTGAAAGGAAGGTAATCAGTCATGTTTTGGGAATATTTATTAGATATGTCTTTTGTGCTTATCAGCTTAATCGGCGGTATTGTTGCTCTTTTATTTGTGTTTATCCGCCGCTCTAACAGAAGACGCGCCCGATAGCCTTGAAGCCGATATCCTTTCGATAAAAAACCCCGTCACATTTTAATTTATCAAGCTCTTGGTAGACAATATCTTGTGCTTCCTTTAAGCTTTCCGCCTTTGCACCAACTAAGAGAACTCTGCCTCCTGCTGTTTCAAATTCACCTAGTTGATTTTTATTTGTTCCTGCATGGAAAGTATAGACTTCATTAGAGAAATCAGCTAATCCGTTGAGAACAGCACCCTTTTCATATTGCTCTGGGTACCCTTTAGCTGCAACAACGACCCCTACCATTGATTGTTCGTCCCAAACGAGCTCTGGGGTTTCTCCGGCTAAAACATCTAAGATGGTTTTAACCAAATCGGATTTTAATCTAGGTAAAATAACTTGTGTTTCCGGGTCACCAAAGCGAGCATTAAACTCAATAACCTTTGGCCCTTTTTCACTTGCAATTAACCCTGCATAAAGAATCCCACAGAAGCTTCTTCCTTCCTGAACCAAAGATTTCGCCGCAGGCTTAAGGATAGTTTCAATTGCTGTTTCAACTGTCTCCTTGGCAATATGTGGAACAGGAGAGTATGCACCCATTCCGCCTGTATTAGGACCGTTATCACCATCAAAGGCACGTTTATGATCTTGGGCGATTTCTAACGGTATAACCACTTCCCCATTCACGAACGCCATAAGGGAAAATTCCTCACCGCTGAGAAACTCTTCAATTACCACCCGTGCTGAAGCTTCACCAAATTTTTGCCCAACGAGCATTTCTTCCGTACTTTGTAATGCCTCTTCTAGTGTTAATGCTACTGTAACGCCTTTTCCTGCTGCTAATCCGTCAGCTTTGATTACGATGGGAGCACCTTTTTCTTCAATATACTTCTTTGCTTCCTCGTAGTTGGTAAATACAGCATAATCTGCAGTAGGAATCTCATATTTCCTCATGATTTCCTTTGCGAACGATTTACTTCCTTCGATTTCGGCTGCCAATTTTCGTGGTCCAAACACTGCAAGACCTTCAGCTTCAAATTTATCTGCTAACCCTTCTAGTAAAGGCACTTCTGGCCCGATAATTGTTAGACCTATTCCCTGTTCTGTCGCAAATTGAATAAGTTGTTCATGGTTACTTTCGTCGATTGCAACACGTTCAGCAACATCTTCCATCCCGTGATTTCCAGGAGCCACAAATACTTTTTCCACAAGCGCACTTTCACTTACTTTTCGGCACAGTGCATGTTCTCTTCCGCCTCGACCAATGATTAGAACCTTCATCCAACTCACCTCATTTTAATGTTTAAAATGTCTAACTCCGGTAAAGACCATAGCAATTCCATACTCATCCGCTTTTTTGATGGAATCTTCGTCGCGGATGGAACCGCCAGGCTGAATGATTGCGGTAATTCCCGCTTTTGCTGCAGCTTCTACGGTATCATCCATAGGGAAAAAGGCATCAGAGGCGAGTGCTGCACCTGCAGCTTTTTCACCTGCTTGTTTTAAAGCAATTTCAGCCGCACCTACCCGGTTCATTTGACCCGCACCAATTCCAATTGTCATATCCTCTTTTGTCACGACAATTGCATTCGATTTTACATGTTTTACTACCTTCCAGCCCAGCTTTAATGCTTCCCACTCTTGCTCAGTTGGCTGTCTTTTTGTTGGTACAGAGATCGTAGCATTTTCTAATGTAAAGCGGTCTTGTTCCTGCGCAAGCAGTCCGCCTTCGATTGTTGTCAACTTCATCTCTGGTTTTTTTGCACCTGAAAATGGAATCGTTAATAAACGTAAGTTCTTTTTCGCTGTTAAAATCGTTAATGCTTCCTCAGAGAATGATGGAGCAATAATGATTTCTAAGAAAATCTCATGAAGCTTAGCAGCTGTCTCTGCATCCACTTCACTATTGAAGGCAATAATACCGCCAAAAATAGAAACAGGATCTGCAGCAAATGCTTTTTCAAAAGCAGCAAAACTATTCTTCCCAGTACCGATACCGCATGGGTTCATATGCTTC